>CAYPPV010000110.1:0-4967 GCA_964412705.1 uncultured Pelolinea sp.
AAATATTCAAAGATATTGAGTACGCCCTGGATGGAGGTGTGAGAGAAATCGTTTTGACCGGCGTCAATCTGGGTTCATGGGGAAAAGATATAAAAGGCTCTTTATCTCTTTACGATTTGATTGAGAAGATCCAGTCTAAATTTGAGGTACCCCGTATCAGGCTCTCATCTCTTGAGCCCTGGGACGTAGACGAGCGGATTGTTAAATTACTCGAATTAAAGGGTTTTTGCCATCATCTACATTTGCCCCTCCAGTCCGGTTCGGATAAGGTTCTTCAATTGATGAATAGAAAAATAAACCGAAACGAATTTATGCAAAAGGTAAATACGCTGCGGGCAATTTCACCAAATATTGCAATTACGACAGATATTATGGTCGGCTTTCCAGGTGAAACTGATGTGGATTTTCTTCAGACTGTAAAAATACTGGAAAATATCCGTTTTTCCGGCGCCCATGTTTTTCGGTACTCGCCAAGACCGGGAACTTTTGCAGAACGAATGGGAGATCGTGTTCCTTCTAAAATCGCTCGTAAAAGAGGGCTTAAAATCAGAGAGATCATCAAAAAAAACCAAAAAGACTACATGGGAAAATTCAAAAATGCTATCCTTGAAGTTTTATGGGAGCGTTCAGTGAAAAAGAATGAAAAATGGATACTGCAGGGTTTAACGGAAAATTATTTAAACGTAAGGGCAGAGAGTGACAGAGATTTGCAAAATAACATTACAAAAGCACAAATCAACGGAGTTTGCGAGTATGGATTGACTGCTGAAATTATTTAATTTGGTAGACATAAAAAACCTTATCCAAAATTGCCAGAAAATCGACAGAAAGTCACTATGGTATAATTTTTTCGTTAAATTCCGGAGTAATTATTGAGGTATATGTAAATGCCAAAAAGAACGTATCAACCGAAAAAAAGACGTCGTGTGCGAGTGCACGGTTTCAGACAGCGCATGAAAACTGCCAAGGGGCGCAGAGTATTAAAAAGCCGGCGGTTGAAAGGCCGTTACCGGTTGACTGTTAAGAAAAATAACAGTTCAAAGAATACCCGCTGGTAAAATTTGGAGAAATCTTAGATATCCATATCTTCTACAGACGGTTAGATGAAAAAAGAGAATTGTCTAACCCGTAAAAAGGATTTTAAGCGGCTGAAGGAAAGGGGCGAAAGAGTAGTTCACCCGCTGGCCGTTCTTCTTTTTTGCGAGAATGATTTATCTATAACAAGAGCGGCAGTGGTCGCGAGTAAGGCGGTTGGAGGAGCAGTTGTCAGAAATTTGATTAAAAGAAGATTGAAAGCCTGTATAAGTAAGCATTGGGAAAACATAGATGCAGGATGGGACCTGATTTTTTATTCCCGCTCGGCAATACAGTTTGCTGATTTTAATGAATTATGCATTGCGGTAAAACATTTGCTGAAAAGGGCAGATGTTTGGATGAATTAATATGAATATGGAAGATCTTCAAGATTATCCTGATGAACCAAAATTAAAAGATTTCAAAGTCAGTATTTTGAATATACCCACTTTTCTGATTCTTGTTTTAATTCGCATATACCAACATACTTTTTCAAAGATGCTTCCCGGCAATACCTGCCGGTTTTATCCAACCTGTTCCCATTATGGGTATCAGGCGGTTTATAATTACGGGGCTCTGAAAGGAACATGGATGGCAGTTAGGCGGATTCTTCGCTGTAATCCTTTCAACCCCGGAGGTTATGATCCGATATTATAAATTTTGTAATTATTAGGAAAAAAGAATGAAAAAATCAAAATTATTATTTACCATAATTTTTGCTTTGCTGGCAGTTGGGCTAACTGCAGGTTGTACGCGTGGGGGCGCGGCTTCAAGCTGGCCAGGAATTTCGCTGGAGAATGAATCCGGTTATTTCGCATACGGTTCGCAAGTTTATGCGATTGATGCCAAAAACGGGAATCTCATCTGGCGCTATCCCCAGGATCCCAACAACTCCATTCAATTTTATGCACCGCCAGAAATTTCCGATGAGATGGTGATTGTGGGCAGCTATGCAAACAGTCTTATCGGCTTGGATAAGCAGAGCGGATTTTTGGAATGGGAATTTACAGCGGTGGGTGATCGGTTTATCGGATCGGCCTTGAGCTTGGATGGGGCGGTGTTCGCCCCCAATGCTGATGGTTATTTGTATGCCCTGAATGAGAGTGGCAAACTTCAATGGCGGTTTAAATCGAACGGCCCTATCTGGACCAAACCTGCTGCAAATAACCTCATCTATGTGGCATCCATGGATCATTTTCTCTATGCTTTAAATCCTGAAAATGATCCAGATAATCTGGTAATGGATGAAGACGGCAGCCGCACGCTGGTACCGGAACCAGTCTGGAGTACTGATCTGGGGGCGGCTGTTACTGCTGACCCTCTTCTGGTAGAAGGGCAAATTTTTGTTGCAACTTTTGAGGGAAATTTTTATGCGGTAGATATAAGGGATGGGCAGATTCTTTGGAAATTCAATGATGGAGAAAATTTGGCCGCTGTTTGGGGGAAACCGGTATTTTCTAATAAGAAAGTCTATTTTGGGGATGTGGAAGGGAAATTATACTGTCTGGAAGCGGAAACGGGTGATCCTGTCTGGCCTTCCTACTATAATGCGGGTTCAAAGCTGATTGCCGGTGGCGTAAGTGTTGATAATGGAGTTTTATATGTAACTGAAGGTGGACGGGTATTCGTGATAGACGAAAATCAGGATCCCAAACCGATTGCTTCGTTTGAATCTTCTCTGTATTCCGACCCAAAATATACAGAAGATACAATAATCCTTGCTCCTGCTACCCAGGATGCTTTGTTTACAGCTGTAGACATGGATGGAAATGAAATTTGGAGCTTTGCTCCGGCTGAATAGAGGATACAACTATGTGGAACACGTTAATAATAGAACCATTTATCAATTCGCTTCTGCTGATTTATGATCTCATTGGCGAGAATTTTGGATTGGCGATTATATTATTTACCATAATTATTAAGGGAATTACTTATCCCCTTACTGCCAAGCAGATAAAAAGCAGTAAGGCCCTGCAGGATTTGCAGAATGATAAAGGATGGCAGGAGATCCAGAAAAAATATAAAAATGACCGGGATAAACTAGCCCAGGAGCAGATGCGTCTTTACAGGGAAAATGGGATCAGTCCCTTTGCCTCCTGCCTGCCAACCCTTATTCAATTCCCTATTATCATCGGGCTCTATCAAAGCATCATTCAAACGATGGGTAATGCGCCTATTCAGCTCTTGAATCTGGTCACCAAGATTTCACCCTGGCTCTTCAATGTTTTCTCATTTATCCCTGGATTGCATGACCCAATCACACTGATTCCACTGAACAACCAATTCCTTTGGATGGAAATTGGAAAACCGGAGAGATTGTTTATTCCCGGAATTTCATTCGGAATTCCCGTGCTCGCAATTTTTGTAGTAATCACTTCGTTTTTGCAGACAAAGTTAATTTCAAACCCAAGCGGAGATGGGCAGGCACAGCAGATGTCAGGAATCATGAATATATACATGCCTTTGCTCATGGGATGGTTT
Source organism: uncultured Pelolinea sp. (assembly GCA_964412705.1). Classification (GTDB taxonomy): domain Bacteria; phylum Chloroflexota; class Anaerolineae; order Anaerolineales; family Anaerolineaceae; genus Pelolinea. The sequence continues at coordinate 3,556 of CAYPPV010000110.1, forward strand.
GCGTATTCCTTCGCCTCCGGCTTGGCGGTTTATTTTGTAACCTCAAACCTGGTGAGCATTGTGCAGTATGCTCTGCTGGGAAGGTTCGATTTCTCGGCGCTTTTTCCAAAAAAGAAAGAACCCGGGAAATAAATTGAGGAGAACAATATATGACTGATAATAAAACGACATTAGAAGTAATTGCTCCCACTGTAGACGAGGCAATTGAAAAAGGTCTGGATCAGCTTGGCCTTCCGCAAGATGCGGTTTCTGTAGAAGTTCTGGATGAAGGTCAGGGGGGTTTTCTGGGAATTGGCGGCAGACAGGTTCGGATTCGATTGACACTTGTGGATAATAAAGAACCAGAACTTGAACCTGAAAAGGAGATAACCGAAAACGAGGAAAAGGAAGAGTTCGCAGATGAACTGGAAGAAGCCAAAGTAAAGGCTTTACGGATCGTTAAAACGCTCCTCGAGAAGATGGATATATCCGCCAAAACAACAGCAAGGATCATGGAGCCCGAAGATGAGAACGATCGACAGCTCGTTCTTGTAGAGATTACAGGTAAAGACCTGAGCATTCTCATTGGACGGAGAGCTGAGACGCTTAACTCCCTGCAGTATGTGACCAGCCTGCTTCTCAATCAGCAGATGGGGCGCTGGTTTCCTTTGGTGATTGATGTGCAGGGTTACCGCTTCAGACGGGAGCGACAGCTTCGCCAGCTCGCACGGCGAATGGCGGACCAAGTGGTTGCAACTGGAAGAAAGCAGGTTTTGGAACCGATGCCTGCGAATGAAAGAAGGATAATCCATATGGAATTGAGGTATCATCCCTTTGTGACAACTGAAAGCGTTGGAGAAGAACCGAAAAGAAAAACCACAATTTTTCTCAAACCCAAAGAATAATGAAATGATTCCCTCGCGAGAGGGAATTATTTTCTTAAGTAAGGAGGTCGGGAATGCGTGCAGTTGAAATAATTGAAGATAAGCGTGACAAGAAATCTCTGTCCAGAGAGCAGATTGATTATTTCGTAAGAGGTATTACCGATGGAAGCATCCCCGATTATCAGATTTCTGCCTGGGCCATGGCAGTCTTGCTGAATGGCATGAATGAACGTGAAACAACCGACCTTACTTTGGCGATGGCAGAATCTGGAGAAATCCTCGATCTATCCAAAATTGCGCCAATTGTGGTGGATAAACACTCAACTGGCGGCGTGGGAGATAAAACATCCCTGGTAGTAGCACCCCTTGTTTCATCTTTGGGGCTTCCGGTGGGGAAAATGTCGGGTAGGGGCCTTGGTTTCAGTGGGGGCACGTTGGATAAGCTTGAATCGATACCTGGCTATCGGGTTGACCTGACCAAGGAAGAATTCATGAGGCAGCTTGAGGAAATCGGAATTGTGCTGACTGGTCAGACGGCAGATCTGGCGC
>CAYPPV010000111.1:0-4859 GCA_964412705.1 uncultured Pelolinea sp.
AATCCATCTCAGGTGTAATAGTATCGTTGTTATAAACATCTATGTAATTACAAAACAAAAATCTGCAAGAAATACAGATAAAAGGAGTAAATCCACTAAAGGGGCTGTGAATGCTTTCGTTGAAGCCACACTGATTTCCGGTCCCACCTGCATGGAAATTGTCCCGTCTGCTAGGCGCATTGCCTGTGACCCAATTGCATTAACAATGGACCAAATAACTGCACCACGTTGTCTTGCTTCCTCCATTGCAGCCAAGGTATCCGCTGTTTCCCCGGATTGGCTGATCGCAATTACGATATGATTACTGTCAATTAGAGGTTTACGGTAACGGAATTCAGAAGCGATATCGACTTCGACAGGTATTTTAGCAATTGATTCAATGTAATATTTGCCAATCTGAGCAGCGTGACAGGCCGTGCCGCATGCGACAATTTTTATTCCTTTATAATCACCAATCTGTTTACATAATTTTTCGATATTCAATCCCGGAAGTAGAATGCTTTCGCTTTTGAAATCAATTCTTCCCGCAATCGTCTCAGTGAGTGATCGCGCCTGTTCGTGAATTTCTTTCTGCATGAAATGCCGGTAATTTCCTTTTACTGCAGATATGGGGTCCCATGAAATATTTTCTATTTTAAAATGAACAGGATCACCTTCAAGTGTCTGGATGGACAGGTTTTCTTTTTTTACAACAGCGATCTCGCCCGAATTCAAAAAGACCATTTGATTGGTATGTTCCAAAATTGCGGGGATGTCTGATGCGATGAAATTTTCTTCATTTCCAAGGCCGATGACCACGCCACCTGCGTTGCCTATTCTGGCTGCAATGATCTTTTCCGGCTCATTGGCTGAAATAACTACCAATCCATGTGCTCCCCTTATTCTGGATATAGCTGACCGTACTGCTTCAAAAAGGCTTTTTCCATTATTCAAAAATATTTCTATAAGGTGGACAATTGTTTCGGTATCTGTTTCCGAACGGAATCTGATGCCTTTCTCTTCAAGTTCGTTTTTTAATTCAAGATAATTTTCAACGATTCCGTTGTGAACAAGAACAACCTGGCCGTTAAAACCGACATGGGGATGAGCATTTTTTTCACAGGGAACGCCATGTGTGGCCCATCTGGTGTGGCCAATACCAGGGCTACCCCGCAGAGGTTTATCTTTTATTAATTTTTGAAGGTGAGAAATTTTTCCGGAATCACGGCGCACATCAATCCCATGATTATTTACAACCGCAATCCCGGCAGAATCATACCCCCGATATTCGAGCCGCTTGAGGCCTTCCAGAATGATGGGAGTCGCATTTTTATCACCGATATAACCCACAATACCACACATAGCATCTCCTTTTCAATGAAAGCTCTTATTTACCCATGAGCCCAGGCAGCATGAGATTGATTGTCGTATGGTCAGGGGTTTAACCTGGAGGGCATCCGCCGATCTATCGATTTTCCCGGGTGGTATCCGGTTAACTTCACCTCGCGGTGAAGAACCCTCTCCTCGTCATTTTATGATCAGAATCATAAACTCAGGCGCTACCATACTTGCAGAAATACATTATACCTTACACACTTCTCACTTGACAGTTCAATAACTGGTCTATAGAATAAGATTAGGATATACCAGATCGCGGGAAGAGACCGGATGAGCCGGCACCGAAGGGGCAAATCGACAAGATGAATCTCTCAGGTAAAAGGACCCCGTTCTGGAAAAACCCTGGAGAAGCATTTTGCGCCGAAGGGGCAAACCCATTTTGGGTGAATCTCTCAGGTAAATGACAGGGCAGGCACTTTATTTGTGCCTGCCAATATTTATTAAAAAGGAGCTAAAAATGAAGACACCGGATGAATTGAAATACCAGGAAACAGATGAGTGGGTCATGATCGAGGGAAAACAGGCGACCATGGGAATTTCGGATTATGCCCAGGGCCAGCTTTCCGATATTGTATTCGTTGAATTTGATTTCGAAGCAGACGATGAGATTAAAGCTGGAGATATAATCGCAACAATTGAATCTGTAAAGGCAGCAGGGGATGTAATCAGCCCAGTTAGCGGAAAAATTATAGAAGTTAATGAAAAGTTGACAGAAGAACCTGAAACTCTGAATAAGGATCCCTATGGAGACGGGTGGATGTATAAAATTGAGATGAGCAATCCGTCTGAAGCAGATAGGCTGATGTCTGCTGAAGAATACGAAAAATATTGTTCGGACCGTGATTGATGTATATTCCCCATACCGATCCCGAACGTGAGCAAATGCTCAAGGCGATCGGAAAAGATCGCATTGAGGATCTTTTCACAGATATCCCCGAACAGTTCCGGTTTCCAGACTTGGATCTTCCTTCATCTGTTACCGAAATGGAAGCAGCTGAACAAATTGAAGGGCTTGCCTCAGCCAATAACCACTGCGGGGAACTGATTTGTTTTCTTGGTGCCGGGGCATATAACCATTACATCCCTGCCGCTGTGGATATGATTCTGCGCAGGGGTGATTTTTTCACAGCATACACCCCTTACCAGCCGGAGATATCACAGGGTACGCTTCAGGCGATTTTTGAATTCCAGTCCATGATCGTCAATTTAACTGGGATGGATGTCAGCAACGCCTCTCACTACGATGGCGCGAGTGCATCTGCTGAAGCATGCCTGACAGCCTATTCTCAACACAGAGGAAAATGCGGAAAATTCCTTCTCTCCCCTACGCTTCACCCACATTACCGGGAAACAATCCGGACATACCTCAATTCTCTGGAAAACGTGGAAATTGATGTGGTGGATCTTGATGATACCTGGTCTTATAAAGAAACGCTTAAAGAGCGAATTGATGAAAATACCGCTCTTGTTTTCGTACAGTATCCAGATTTTTTGGGTCAGTTGGATGATTTTTCTGATTTGGGAAAAGCAGCCCATCAAAAGGGTGCACTTCTCGCGGTTGCTGCCAATCCAACCGCACTCGGTCTGATTAAGCCACCTTCTCAATTTGGTGCCGATATTGTGGTTGGCGAAGGCCAACCATTGGGAATTCCATTAAGCTTTGGGGGACCATATCTTGGGTTCTTTGCCGCAAAAAATGAACTTGTAAGAAAAATATCGGGAAGAATAGTCGGTGAAACTGAAGATAAAGAAGGCAACCGGGGATATGTGCTCACACTGACTGCAAGAGAACAACATATACGTAGGGAAAAAGCCACTTCCAACATTTGCACAAATCAAGGGCTGATGGCGTTAGCTGCCACCGTATACCTGAGCACCTTAGGAAAAAACGGCCTTCAGGAAGTGGCCAAACTCTGTTTCCGAAGGGCGCATTATGCCGCAGAACGGATTTCCTTTCTTAAAGGGTACGATATTCTATCTAATAAACCGTTTTTCCATGAATTCGTTATTAAATGCCCAAAAAACGCAAGCGACATCAACCGTTATTTATTAGAAAACGGGATTTTAGGCGGCCTTGACCTGTCAAAATACTTTCCTGGAAAAGAAGAATTGATGCTTGTGGCTGTAACAGAGAAAAATTCAATTGAAGAAATTGACCTGCTGGTACATCTGCTTAAGGAGGCGGCTCATGCATGAAAAAACGATTTACGAGCTTTCATCTAATGGCAGGAAAGGAATTCGCTTTCCAGAAGCAGATACCCCTGAATATGATCTTCCTCAAAATTTCAAAAGAGAAGATCTTCCGCTTCCGGAATTATCCGAATTGGATGTAATCCGGCATTTCACACGCTTATCACGGATGAACTACTCAGTTGACGAAGGATTTTATCCCCTGGGTTCCTGCACAATGAAATATAACCCCAGGATAAATGAAATTACCTCTCGGTTTGAGGGATTTATTAATACACACCCTTTACAGCCAATTGAAACAGTTCAGGGAAACCTTGCGTTAATGTATCTGCTTCAGGAATGGTTGAAAGAAATAACGGGTTTATCAGCAGTGTCTCTTCAGCCGGCAGCGGGCGCCCAGGGCGAACTGGTGGGCGGATTGATTATCAGGGCTTATCATGAATACAACAAGGATTATAAAAGAACAAAAATTTTAGTTCCAGATTCCGCTCATGGAACTAACCCTGCCACATCCAGCATGGCTGGTTACGAATCTGTAAATATCCCAACCGACAGAAATGGAAATATGGATATTAAAATATTATCCACAGTTTGTGACGACACAACGGCAGGATTGATGCTTACCAATCCCAACACGCTTGGATTGTTTGAGCAGAATGTGCTTGATGAAATTCGGAAAGTGCATGACGTAGGCGGCCTGGTTTATGGAGATGGGGCGAATCTGAATGCTCTTTTAGGCATTGTCAAACCTGGCGATTTGGGATTTGATATTCTGCATATGAATCTGCATAAAACCTTTTCCACCCCGCACGGAGGCGGCGGGCCTGGTTCCGGACCTGTTGCTGTTACCAATGAACTCGCAGATTTTCTACCGGAGCCCGTTGTCGATATTGTTGAAGAAGGTACAGAAGAGCTTCCACCTCTTTACGGCTTTGTAAAACCCAAAAAGACAATCGGTAGAGTGAAGGCTTTCCATGGACATTTTAATGTGGCAGTGAGGGCATTAACCTACCTGATGATGAGTGGAAGTAATGGGCTTCGTAAAATTGCGGAACATGCGGTTCTAAACGCTAATTACCTCATGCACCAGTTGAAAGAAACCTATATCCTTCCTTATGACCGCACTTGCATGCATGAATTTGTAGTTCAGGGATACTGGCCGGAGGTTGCGGATATTCATGCGCTGGATATTTCAAAACGGCTCATAGATTACGGATTCCATCCACCGACCAATTATTTTCCCCTGATCGTAAAAGAAAAAAGATCAGGAAAATCCAGTTCACGTGCAAGCC
>CAYPPV010000112.1:0-4846 GCA_964412705.1 uncultured Pelolinea sp.
AGGTCTACCGCGACAACATTGATATCACCCCCCACCAGTTTTATCAGCGTCTTTCGACGGAGAGATCTATGCCAACAACCTCCCAACCCTCTCCGCAGGAATTTGCAGAACTGTACCAGAAATATCTGGATGAAGGCATGGATATACTTAGCATCCATATTTCATCCAACCTTTCCGGAACCGTTGAATCCGCGCAGAAGGCAAAGGAGCTCCTGAACGCTGACAATATTGCTGTTGTCGATTCGAGGTTTACCAGCCTGGGCACTGGTTTTCAGGCAATTGCCGCTGCAAAGCGATCACTCGCAGGCGAATCCCTACAGGAATGCATCCATGCTGCCGAGAGCTTACGGAAAAATACGCATATTTACTTTGTTGTCAGCACACTCGAATTCCTAAGAAAGGGCGGTAGAATCGGTGGTGCCGCCGCATTTCTCGGTTCGGCGCTCCAGCTGAAACCCATTCTTTTTATCGATGACGGAAAAATCGAAGCATTCGAGAAAGTTCGAACGCTTACAAAAGCGCTTCATAGAAATGTTGAGATTTTCCAGGAAAAGATCAGTGGTCACCAACCCGTTTACCTGGGATTCGCCCAAGCGACCGCTCCCGAAAGCACAGCAATTCTTAAAGATGAAATCTTTTCGAGATTTTCCCGGGATTATTTTTGCGAAGTGGTTGAGGCAGGTCTGAGCCCCGTTATTGGCGTTCACACAGGTCCCGGCGCAGTTGCATTATGTTTCGCATGGGAAGAATAATCTATAGAAGAACAAAAAGATGAAAGTAGAATTGCTCCCTTCCATCGGTTTAAATATAGCAAAAATCTTAGTGCCCAGGTCGAATGTCGACATGGAAAAATGGTCAGTTGTTGCCTGTGACCAGTTCACCTCGCAACCGGAGTATTGGGAAGATGTGGAAAAATTTGTCAGCGAAGAACCTTCCACTTACCATTTAATTTTGCCGGAAGCATACCTGGGTACAAAAAAAGGGGAAAGACACCAAGCGGCTGTTAATGACAAGATGCTTCAGTATATAGGAAAGGATATCTTCGAAGAAGTTGAAGGGCTGATCCTAGTCGAAAGGGAGATTGAAACGGGCACCAGAAAAGGTTTCATGGCTATCCTGGATTTAGAAAAATATGATTTTCAGAAGGATTCCGCATCCCTTATCCGCGCTACCGAGGGCACCATAACTGACAGGCTTCCGCCCCGGATCGCCATCAGGGAAAGCGCACCGCTCGAACTGCCACACATTATGGTTTTTATTGATGATCCGGGCTTTACAGTTATTGAGCGAACCAGCAAGAAAAAAGAAGGATTTGAAACCCTTTACGATTTTGACCTGATGAAGAAAGGGGGGCATATAACCGGGTACCGCCTTCCAGATGAAATCACCATGGAAATTGCGGAATCCCTGCATAATCTGGCAGACCTTGACCTGCAAAAAAAGAAATACAATTCTCGGAATCTGGCTTCACCACTCCTTTTCGCGGTAGGAGACGGCAACCATTCCCTTGCCACAGCCAAATCCGTCTGGGAAAAGATAAAATCTTCTTCAAAGCCAAGCCATCCGGCGAGATTTGCTCTGGTTGAAATTGTCAACATCCATGACCCGGCTATCATCTTTGAACCTATTCACAGGTTATTGCAAAATGTCCCGGAGAATTTTCCTGACCAAATTCATCAATTTTTTAAAGGGGGAATTTCAATCAATGCGTTTGAGGATTTCTCAGAATTAAAAAACGCTGTGGATAAACAGCAGTCCGGGAAGCAATCTATCGGACTAATAACAAAAAATAAAAGCTTTGTTATTGAAATCAACCATCCCCCGCACACCCTTCCTGTAGGCAGTCTGCAGTTTTTCCTGGATGATCTCCTTAAGAATGAATCCAAGGTGGAGATCGATTATATCCACGGGGAAGAAACAATCCAGGAATTGTCCCGCGTGGATGGCAATGTGGGATTTTTCCTGCCTGCGATGGACAAAGGGCTGCTTTTCGAATCCGTCATCAAAGACGGGCCCCTGCCGCGCAAGACATTTTCCATGGGAGAGGCGCACCAGAAGCGCTATTACCTGGAATGTCGCAGGATAAAATAAAGAGCGCATAATGAAAAAGTATTTTCCACCTGTATTGTGTTTAGCCGTTATGTTGGTCAACAGTTGTTCGGCTGGTGGATTTGACTCCACTTCCCAAGAAACAACCTCACCTACACCGGAGATCGTGCCGAGCGATACCCCGGTGCCAGCGAATACTCTTGTTCCAGCTACGCCAACGCCGGAGCTGATAAACCGTATATGCAATCCCCTTGAGGGAAAAACTTATGAGGAATTAATTTCGGTTTCCGTGTTCCAGCAGCCCTATGAGACCCCCTGGCCCGGCAACGATTTCCCGCATCCCGGGGTTGATTTTGGCTATTACGGCATCGAGGGGCTGGGCGTGAACGCGGCAATGGAAGGTACTGTTGCAACCATTTTTAATAACAAGATGCCCTACGGTAATGTGGTAATTATTGAAACGCCACTTGAATCCATTCATCCTGAAATCATTGGATCTCTTCAGATTCCGGATGCCATACCGACCGTCAGCCCTGCCCCGCGCATGAACTGCCCGGATGGGCAATTGGGTTTCCCGGTTGATGCGGAAAACCGTTCTCTTTACTTTCTATACGGACATTTAAAAAATCCTGTCAATCTCCAGATAGGCGATAAAGTTACCTGCGGACATCGGATCGGGGAGGTTGGCAATACGGGCTGGTCATCCAATCCACACCTGCATTTTGAGGTGCGAGTCGGACCCTCGGGAGCCAGGTTTGACAGCATGGAATATGGTACACTCGATGGCACGCTAGAAGAGAAATATAATTACTGCGTATGGAGAGTGACCGGTCTTTTCCAATCCTTCGATCCCTTGGTGATACTCTCATTGGCAGAATAAAAAGGTGCAGATTATGAATAAACAACTTAAGATCACACTAATAGTTGCGCTGGTTTTAGTTTTGTCTACCGCGTGCGGCTCCAGCGCTGAACCGGCGCCCACAGTAAACCCGGTGGAGGTCATGACGCAGGTAGCTGGGACCATCCAGGCGGAAGTCACTCAGAATGCCCTGCTCACGCCATCCCCGACGGCGACCATGCCCCCAACGCCGACACCACCACCGGCGCCAGTGCAGACCCTCCCACCAGCCCCGACACAGCCAACTGGCGGAGGAAATACCACCCTACCAGCTGACTCTCCGGATAAAATGAGACTGGTCAGCGAATCTATCCCCGATGGTTCAAATTACTGGCAGGGTGAGCGTTTCACAAAAAGCTGGACCCTTGAGAATGTGGGCACAACCACCTGGACCACATCTTACCAATTGATTTATTATGACGGAACGATTCTAAGCGGTGAAATACTGGCCGTCTCGATTCAAAATCCTGTTAAACCTGGCGTCCAGGTTGAAATTTCCGTACCAATGGAAGCCCCGGATACCCTGGGGACTTACATCAGTTACTGGAGACTGATTAATGAAGACGGTGCACCGGTTATTTTAATGCATGAGGAAGAAGACGTGCCCATTGGAACGGAAATATGGGTTGAAATTGATGTCGTCACCGAAGCAGAAAAAACTGTCACACCCAGCGGATAAATAGGCGAGCTTTGCAACGCAAAGAAAGACTTTCAAAAGAAATTAAAGCCGAGGTAGAGCGCCTCGGCTTTAATTTTTGCGGCATATGCGAGGTTCATCCTCCTCTGCACGTAGAAATCTTTAGCAGCTGGATCGCAGAAGGAATGGCCGCGGATTTGGAATACTTAAAGCGAAACGAAGTGTTGAAGACCCGAAGCCATCCGGAAAAGGTGCTCCAGAAGGGAAAATCTGTAATCGTTGTCGGTATGCACTACAGCCCAGTCGTAAAGACTGAAGATAATTCTGACAAATCAGCATCCGGCAGAATTGCTTCCTATGCGCTCCACGAAGATTACCATGAAATATTCCGGAGGAGAATTCGACAGTTCACAATCTGGCTGAAGGATAAATCATCAGAAAATGTGAAATTCCGTGTCCTGGTTGATTCCTCTGCCGTGCCGGAAAAAGAACTCGCCTATTTTGCCGGACTTGGATGGATTGGAAGAAATTCTCTCCTCATCCATCCAACATTTGGATCATTCTGCCTGCTGGGGGCCATCTTCACCACGCTTGAAATAGAACCTGATTCGCCGCTTGAAGGTGATATCTGCGCAAACTGCAGAGCCTGCATTGACGCCTGCCCAACAGGAGCCATCAATGCCAACCGTACAGTTGACGCCAGAAAATGTATCTCATACCATACTATTGAAAATAAAGGTATTGTTCCCAAAGATCTCCGGGAACGAATTAGCAATCGAGTTTTTGGATGCGACACCTGCCAGATAGTCTGCCCGGCGAATAAAGGAATCATCAATAATAATCCCCAGCCCTCCAGCCTAATGCAAGCGGTTCCCCCACAGGTAAACCCTTTCCATGTATTGCGCCTGGATCAAAAAGCATTTGATGAAGAATACGGAGGAACCCCTCTTGACCGCATCTCCCTGGATTTATTTCAACGCAATATGGTTTTGGCAGTTGGGAACATTGGATCAGAGAGCCAGATTGGACTATTAGAAAAAATCCTCGATAATCACCCCAGTGATCTTGTCCGTGCGCACGCAGCCTGGGCTATTGGGCAAATTGGTTCGCCCAAAAGCAAGAGAATTTTATTGAAATGCCTTAGGCAGGAAGCGAATCAGATTGTACGGAAGGAAATAGCTTCAGCGCAGGAAAAAATCGATTAAGGAAGCCAGCACGGCCTGGACGCATTTTGGGCAACAAGCTCGATTTTATCCTTCATT
>CAYPPV010000113.1:0-4801 GCA_964412705.1 uncultured Pelolinea sp.
TGCTGAATTATGCATCGGCAGCGGCCCGTAATGGGCCTAAACAGCTCTTCCTTATGCATGGCGGTGAAAGACAGGCACAGGCATTGATGGATAGACTGAAAGCGGTCGGTATCACCCAGGTGAGCTATCCGGAACGCGGCGAGATCGCAGAATTTTAATTTCCTAAATCAATATTCCAGGGAAAAACATATAGTTTGATTTGCGCTCTTGGGGCATAAAAAAATTCTGTTTAATATTATCTTTCAAAGAGTTAATTTAATCCGTTCTGTGAAACACTCAAAATTTTTTAAGAAGCTGAAATTGATCGTGGGCATTCCTCAACAACGGCATTTCAGGATGTGGCTGATTTTCTTTATATATTGGGGTGCGCTGGCTTCCAGTTTTCCCTATATGAGCGTATATCTGGAAAGCCGCGGCCTGTCAGGGTCTCAAATTGGTATCCTGAACAGTATGAGGTCTTTTCTTACATTTTTCAGCGGAATGGTTCTGGCTCTTATTGCTGATGTCACCCGCAAGCATAGATTGGTCTTTTATATCAGTCTCTTAGGTGCGGCGATTTCCCTGCTTTTATTCCCTGCTGTAAACCATTTTTACGCGTTCCTCCCGGTTGTTTTTCTCTATTCCGTTTTCAATCTGCCAAACAACCCGATTCTTGATGAAATAGCCCTGGCTGAACTGGACAATCCGGAGGAATATGGCCGCATCCGGGTCGGCGGATCTATTGGCTGGGCGGTAATGTCTCTGGTTTCTGGTTTCCTGGTGGAGCGATTCGTAGTTGGATATCGATTGACTTTTTTCGTTCATTTATCTCTCTATATAGTGCTTTTTATTCTGAACCTCCGGATGTCCGAATTCAAGGTCAGCAACATAGAAGCTGAAAACAGAATTCAGTTTTCAGACTTGAGAAGTCTGGGCCGTATCCCTGAAATTGTTGCTTTGATTTTTGTAACCTTGATTTGGGGCATGGCCCAATCTGGCATTTCCGGTTTTTTGTTCCTGCATATCCAGAATTTGGGAGGAAATGCCAGATTGATGGGAATTTCCATGGCAAGCATCATTGTTGGTGAAGTTGTCATTTTTTCGGTTTCAGGGGAACTCCAGAAGAAAATTGGCGGGAAGTCAATGATGCTGCTGGCATTCATTGTGCAGGTGATCTGGTTTACAGGATTATCCGTTATTAGAAGCGCGGAAGTAATTCCGGTTTTCCAATTATTTGGAGGAGCAAGTTTTGCACTCATGCAGGCAGGGAGCGTCGCTTATGTGGATCAGACAGTACCAAGGTCTATCGGTACGACAGCCCAGGCCGTGCGGGGTGGGATGATGACCGGTATCGGGATAGGCACCGGTACTTTCTTCGCCGGTTTGGTCTACGAATCATCCGGATCAGCCGCTCTTTTTCGGTCAATGGCTGTTATGGCTAGCATCGGTTTGGTTGGGGCATTGATTCTTTTCAATTTCTTCCGTAAAAAGAAGACTGTCTAAAACTCAAATCCTGCCAGTTGCTATAATCTAATCTATGCAAAAAACAAATGTGATCAATCGTGTTCGCCGCTTTGCAGAAAGCCCAAGGGGTAAGCGCCTGGGCATGTGGCTGTCCTTTTTCATCTACTGGGGGGGCGCGGCAGCCATTCTTCCTTACATGAGTGTTTATTTTGAGAGTGTTGGTTTGAAAGGGGGGCAGATTGGCCAGCTGAACAGCATTCCGTATTTTATTACCCTGATCAGCAGTATGACGTTCGCATTTATTTCGGATGTTCTAAAAAAGCATTTAGCGGTTCTGCGGTTATGCGTGGTAGGGTTGATTATTATCCTCTTCATCTTCCCTTCCATTTCCGGATTTACGGCGTTCATACCGATTGTGCTGCTTTATTCGATTTTCAGCGCGCCGGCCAATCCGATCCTTGACCAGACCACATTAGCTGTACTGGATAATCCTGAAAAATACGGGACGATCCGTGCGGGCGGTTCTATAGGATGGGGGATCATGGCGCTGGTGACAGGATACCTGATAGATAACCTCGGGATTGGCCTGCCGGTCATTTTCTATATAAATATCGCATTTCTGATCATATTTTTTATGCTGACGTTCTTCATGGAAGACCCGAATGTGGAATCAGATGGAGATTTAGAAAGCCCCTCGCTGAGAGACTTGGGAATCATGCTGCGCCTTCCTGGGTTCCTGGTTTTTCTCCTCATCATTATTATCTGGGGAATCGGGGAAGCCAGCATACAGAATTTTATGTTTCTCCACATCAAGGGGCTTGGGGGCAGCTCCACCCTGATGGGTTTCGCTCTTTCTATTTCTCTTGTCGGTGAAATCCTAGCTTTCAGTTTCGCTGACCGGATCCAGGTCCGGCTTGGGAATTTTAAAATGATTCTAGCCGCGTTTCTGGTTTTGTTTGCCTGGCTTGTTGGGCTTACGCTGATCCGGAATCCCAACGCAATCCCGCTTTTTCAGGTTTTTGGCGGGGCCGGGTTTGCCCTTTTGCAATCCGGGAGTGTTGCCTATGTGAATGAACGTGCTCCAAAAGGGCTGGGAACAACCGCCCAAGCGCTTCGTGGCGGGGTGTATGCAGGCCTGGGAGTTGGCATTGGCGCCGTTATCAGCGGATTTATTTATGAGCGGGCAGGATCGGTGGTCCTCTATCGAAACATGGCTGTTTTCGCGTTCATCGGGTTTATTTTTACTCTTTTCGTGTATCTAAGAAATAGGAAAAAGGATGAGTGAAAAAAAACAGGAGCAATTCGCTCCTGAAGATTCCATATAGGGAATATCTCAAATAGTTCTGCAAATTCAGAAATTGATCCTCCATAATTTAAAATTTTTATTATCGCCTTGCATTTTCATTCTTCAGTTGGCGGTTTCAGTCCCAATAGACTCATGGCCAGAAATAATGTGCTGACCAATGCGATTACCAGATTTGTAAAAATTGTCATTTCTTATCTCATCTTTTTTCTACCGGGCAAGACCGGCTTTTTTCATCAATGGCTGCCGGCCAGGACGGAGAATTACTCTCCTTGTGTACAGCTTCAAGAACAAGAAAAATTTCTTTTGGTTTATGGATGCCATTGTTTGTATTAACGAATTTTTTGTAAAAAAGTTCCCCCTAATACACTGAATATTTTTTATTTCTGCCAGACGCCGGCGATGGCTGCGCCGCAGTCAGGGCAAGTTCCATCCGGTTTTACGCGGTTTTCCCGTATCAGATACCCGGCTCTCTTAATAAGGGTATGCCCGCAATTAGGGCAGTGCGTATCTTCAAGTGATCCCACTCTTCCGGGCAGGTTGCCGGCATAGATGTAATGCAACCCTGCATCATGCCCGATTTCAGCGGCATGCTGAAGGATTTTCGCGCTGGTGCGTTCCCCTTCGCGTTTGTACATGGGATGGAATGCAGTGACGTGCCAGGGAATATCCGGCGAAATACTGACGAGAAAATTTGCCATATCGCGCAGCTCAGACGGGCTGTCGTTAAAACCGGGGATGACCAGCGTGACAACTTCCACCCACATCCCTAACTCAAATGCCAGCTGGATGCTGTTCTTGACATCCTCAAGAGCGCCGCCCAGTGAGCGGTATTTTTTGTCTGTAAAGCATTTCAGGTCAACTTTGAATGCATCCAGTACGGGTTCCAGCGCATGCAGCACTTTGGGGGTGGCAAAACCGTTTGAAACATATGCGGTAAGAAGGTTGTGGTCTTTGGCGAGTTTGAATATCTCAATAGCCCATTCTGAAGTGATTAGGGGTTCATTATATGAGCTGGCTACAATATCTGATCCTGACCGGAGGGCATGATTGACCAGCTCTTCGGCGGAGATTTCCTGGATGTAGCTGGCGCTGGTTTCGGAAGCGGGGTCTCGCAGCGCCTGGGAAGAAATCCAGTTCTGGCAGAAATCACAGTGAAAATTGCATCCGAGCATACCGAAGGTAAGCGCATCGCTTCCGGGCAAAAAATGCATCAAGGGCTTTTTTTCGATCGGATCCACATTGGCTGCAGCCACATACCCCCATGGAACCATTAATTTTCCGCCTTCATTAAACCGCATCTGGCAAACACCCCGCCTTCCGGGTTTGATAATGCAGCGGTGGGCGCAGGCAAAGCACTGGACGATCTTATTTTCTTTTTCTTCGTAAAGCCATCCGACCTTTGATAAATTCTTTAATCTTTCTGCGAGCGTGTTCATAGTTTGATTATAGCAACTCACTTACAGCAGGAAAGTATAATCCTTGTTAAATTTAAATATGATTAGGAGATGAAATTGAGTGAAGAAATGCTGATATATATGGGAGATCAAGCTGTAGAGGAGTTTATTAGCTACTGTAATTCCCGCCCATATAAAAAATTCATACTCATTGCGGATGACAATACCTACCGGGTAATTGGAGATAGGGTGAAACAAGCGGTTGTTGGACAGGGAAAAGAGGTGAATTCAGTAATATTCAATCCTAAGGGTCTGCATGCAGATAGCGAAAGCCTTGCTCACGTTTTTGCCCAGTATGACGGGACTCCGTGTGTCTTTGTGGCAGTTGGTTCGGGAACATTGACGGATATCACACGGTTCACCAGTCATAGATCTCAAAACCCGTTTATCTCGTTCCCGACGGCTGCTTCTGTAGATGCCTATACTTCGGAAAACGCATCGGTTACCATAGGTGGTTTGAAGGGTTCAGTCTACTGCCAGTCACCAGAAGCAATTTTTACCCACACCCCGACTATTTGCAAAGCCCCCAAGTTCCTGACGGCGTCCGGTTTCGGTGATTTGATGGGCAAGTTTACCTCCTCGGCAGACTGGAAGCTCA
>CAYPPV010000114.1:0-4596 GCA_964412705.1 uncultured Pelolinea sp.
AGACAACTCCCCAGGCGGCTTCTGTCAGAGAGTACCAGCCCGGGGACCCGCTCAATCGCGTGCATTGGCCGATTACAGTAAGAAAAAACAAGCTAATGGTAAAGGAATTTGATGAGGACACACAATCCAGTGCCTGGATATTTTTGGATGCAGAAAGGGGCAGTTATGTGAGAGATCCGAATATCATCCCGGCTTTTGACGGGGGATTGATGATATTGAAAGAAAGGCGTAATTATGAAATACCAAAAGACAGCTTTGAATATGCAATATGTGCGGCGGCATCTCTAATGGAATTTTTCATCCGCAATGAGATTGCTGTCGGTTTTGCAAGTGAAGGACTTTATTCGCATATAATCCCCGCTGATAAAGGGCAGCGGCAGTATGGAAAAATTATGAAAATACTCTCCGTGATCAAAGAAAACGGCAATCGCCCGCTGGAACAGATTGTTTCAAAACAAATTATGAATATCAATAGGGGAAGTGCGGTTATATTAATCACTCCCGCACTTTCTAATCGTACAAATAATCTCAAAGCTTTGATTATGCGCAGAGGATTAAAGCCGCTGGTAATTAGAATACGAAATGATACCTTCAAAAATCACAAGGCATCCCCTAATAAAGATTCAAAGCTCGAATGGGGGGCAATTGAGCTCCATTACGGAAAGGAACTTCAAGAAATCTTAGATGCCTCTATTTATCGTTAAGCAGTGAGCCTTTAATTACTTCCCATATGCGATCTACGGGGACAAACTCAATATCTTTTCTGACTTCGTCCGATAACTCCTCCAAATCAACTTCATTTTCTTTCGGCAGAAATACTTTCTTAAGTCCTGCCCTGTGCGCAGCAAGCATTTTCTCTTTAATTCCTCCGACAGGTAATATCTGCCCCCGTAGTGTAATTTCACCTGTCATTGCGATATACGGATCGAGGGATTCATTCAAGAATAGCGATGCCAGTGCAGTGGCAATCGTAATACCGGCGGATGGCCCATCTTTTGGCTGTGCGCCAGCCGGCACATGAATGTGAATATCTTTATCATCAAACACCTCAGGATTAAACCCAAACTCATCGGTATGCGATTTAAGGTAGGAAAGCGCTGCCCGGGCAGATTCTTTCATCACATCTCCCAGCGATCCGGTTACAATGAATTTATTCTTCCCGGGCATGCTTGTTGCTTCGATAAAGAGGATTTGACCGCCAGTGGGCGTCCAAGCCAGTCCAGTGGCTACGCCCGGTATGGAAGTTCTCTTCGCGATTTCCTCAATTGGTTTAAATTTATGTTTACCAAGAAGATCCTTGATATATTTTTTTGAAACCACCCGAATCTTTTTTTCTCCGGTAGCGCGTTTGGTAACGATCTTGCGGCATACAGAACCAATTTGCCTTTCCAGGTTGCGGACGCCGGATTCACGAGTGTAATGGCGGATAATTTCAAGCAAGGCTTCATCCTTGAAATTGATTTCTCCTGGCAAAAGACCATTTTCACGCAGCTGCCGGGGAATGAGATACCCCTTGGCGATATGAAGTTTTTCATTTTCTGTGTACCCGGAAATTCGGATTACCTCCATTCGGTCAAGCAGTGGAGAAGGAATTGTCCCAAGCTGATTTGCGGTAGTAATGAACATCACTTGAGAAAGATCAAAAGCGACCTCCAGATAATTATCTCGAAATTCAAAATTCTGTTCAGGATCCAGTACTTCCAGAAGTGCTGAGGCAGGATCTCCCCGGTAGTCAGAAGCCAACTTATCAATCTCATCCAGCATAAATACCGGATTCTTGCTTTCAATTCGCCGGAGCGATTGAATAATTCTTCCTGGCATAGCACCAATATATGTCCTGCGATGACCGCGAATTTCCGCTTCATCCCGGGTTCCACCAAGAGAGGTGCGAATGAATTTCCGGTTAAGTGCTTTTGCAATCGATTGGCCCAAAGAAGTCTTTCCTACGCCGGGAGGCCCAACGAAGCAGAGAATTGCCCCCTCGCGTTCACGCCTGATATGGTCCTCGCTCCGCATTTTTTCCAGTTCTTCTTCCCGTTCACGCCGCAATTTCCTAACGGCAAGATATTCAAGGATGCGTTCTTTGGGATCATCTAACCCATAATGGTCTTTGTCCAAAATTTCTTTGGCTTTCTTGATATCTAATTCTTCTTTGGTCGTTTTTGACCAGGGCAGAGAAGTCAACCACTCAAGGTACGTTCGGATCACGCCATATTCCGCCGCAGCCGCTGGCAATTTTTCCAATCGCTCCAGTTCGCGGATAGCCTGTTTTTTTGCCTCCTGCGGCATGTTTGCCTGTTCAATTTTTTCACGGAATTCAGCTGCTTCAGCAGACTGGGCATCTTCTTCTCCAAGCTCTTTTTGAATTGCTTTCATCTGCTGGCGCAGAAAATATTCTCTCTGGACTTTGTCAATCTCTTCGCGTGCTTCTCTCTGAATCTTTTTTCCGAGATCGAGAACTTCTGTTTCTTTTGCCAGGATATTGACCAGCGTCTTCAGCTTTTCAGAAGCTGAGTCCATTTCGAGAATTTCCTGGGAGCGCGGTACTTCTATGCGCTGGAGATTCGCTATATTGTAAGCAATCTGCAGGGGATCTTGCATGCTATTTATTGTTGCAACGAGCTCCTGGGGGATATTCGGCATAAGCTCGGCAATGTGCATGAATTGATCGCGCACATTTCGAGCAAGCGCATCCAATTCCAGGCCCTCTTTTATGGAAGCTTCATTCGCTTCAACTTCTGCTTTGATATAAGGAGTTTTTTGGATATATTCTTTTATCCGTATTCTTGTAACTCCCTGTATCAGGAGGCGGATGGTACCATCCGGGGCCCTAAATAAGCGGTGGATAATTGCAGCCGTACCATACTCATAGAGGTCGGAAGGATCGGGTTTTTCGTTTTCAGGATCCTTGGAGGTTACCAAACCAATCCAACGCTCTCCCGAGGCAGCATCATCGACAAGCTTGATTGAACGAGGCTGGCCGATGGTGAGGGGAATTGCAGTTTGGGGAAAAACAACCAGGCCGCGCAAAGGCAGGATAGGCAATGTCTTGGGAAACTCAAATTTATCCTGTTTCTTCTTTTCTTCTTGTGATTCTCCGGTTTTTTCTTTTTCAAGGTCTTTTAAATCAAATTCTTTCATCATATCGATGAATTCCTTTTCACCCCTGAGAATCCATTCCATAATTTCCTGTAAATCAATGTCCCATCTTGAAGCGGGCATATTATTTTTTCCCTTCCTGGCTGGTGATCTGGACATTCTTGGGCTTCTGCTTTGGCGCATGAATTGTCAAAAATCCGTTTTCATAATCTGCGGATGCTTCACTGCTGTTGATTTCACCCGGAAGTTCCACACCTGTTCTGAATTCGCCATATAGAATCTCCATACGATGATATGCACATTTCCGGTTTTTCAATAGACGCTTGCCTGTAACAGATATTTTCGATCCGTCGAGACTCACAGTGAAGTCTTCCTCATGCATACCTGCGATCTCAATCCTGATGACATATTCCTCTTCCGTTTCAAAAACGTCCATGGGAGGATGCCATGCGTATGGATGAACAGAAATCTCGACATTTACAATCTTTGCTCTGAATCTAGTGCTTTTTTCCCTATTCAATTTGCGCCGCCTTTTCTTCTTTTATCTACGATAAAACCCTTTTTGCTTCAGAAATTACTTATTCATAGTCCAGCTGGTCGCTTAGGGATTCCGTGCATTTTATTTAGCGTATCTTCCAATTGGTAGCTTCTAATATATAATTTTCATTGAAATCAAAACCAACTGCTGTGAAATCATCCGCTTCGTCACCGATACTAAGATCCAAGCCAGCCACGCTTAAATTTCGCCCGTTGACTTCAATAATTCAAGTTCTTTCGATCATTTGATCCAATATTCATATTCAAAAAAAAATTAAATATAATGTTTATCCTAGTTAAGCATTCAAAATCCAACTCAAATCGAAATTGAGAAATTCATACTAAGACTATTATCATACATCTTCAATTGTAAAAATAATATATTTTTATTAATCAAAACTGACTCGCATTCGAAAGAATGTCTTCTCTAATAGAGAAATTTATTTTGGCAATTCATTAATATTTTTACGGATTGCCGAATTTCAGCAATTGCCAGTCTCTATCAGATCCTTGCAGAATTTGCATAGTTCGCCCCCGCCAGTTCCCCGGGTTCTGTTTTTGGCGCTTATTCTGCTGCCGGAAATGCAGTTGGCGCATAGATGATAAACACCGGGACTGCTGCTGCTGTGATAAGGTTGCCGGAGAGCCTCTTTCTCACCTGATTGTTTGTTTTTCTCATACTCTTCCAACCAAATTTTATAGAGAATAAAAGCAATAAAGGCAAATATGATAGTCCAAACAAACCATTTTCTTTTGTTCATTTTTCAATCCCTTTTATTAAATCTGCAACGCGTTGCAGATTTAATTTTATGATATTAAACTCCTAGGATTGGATGAATATATTTATTTTTAGGAAAGAAAAATTTAAAGTTTTTTGAAATATCGATAAATTAAGATGAGTACTATGTATAGAAAAAGTATAAAAAGAGAGAAGCATACATTTACATATAAATTCTGGTA
>CAYPPV010000115.1:0-4492 GCA_964412705.1 uncultured Pelolinea sp.
CTCCGGGTCCATGCGCTGACCCACAATAAAAATAGTAGCCAGAATGAATCAACCTCTCCTGCCATAATGGGTTAAAGAAAACATTAAGCGGTCGTTTAAGAACAGACACGATAATGTAATTGCCCTGGGTTGATGGTAAATCTATTGGAACCTTCATGGTGCTTTTTTATGATCTCTCGAGCCAAATTGTTACAGTTTCACCATCAAATTCATCGCATAAATTCGGAAGCGTATCCGGGATTTTTTCCGAATTGATTTCTTCAGCTAATGTTTCATCCTTTATATATTTTTCATGTTCTCTAACGGCTTTTCTTATCCTGTCTGTGCCCGAAAAGAAAATCCGAATGCGGTCCGATATTTCAAAATCTGCCTGCTTGCGTGCTTCCTGCACGCGCCGGACAAACTCCCTTGCCAATCCTTCATTCACTAGATCTTCTGACAACTCCGTTACAAGGGCAGTCAGAAGACCTCCCTCTGAAGCAACTGAAAACCCTTCCTTGGCATCCATTCTCACTTCAACCTCATTCGGTTGGATTTCATAATTCTCCTCATCAATCTCGATGGATATTCCTTTACCCTCCAATAATTTTAGTGCATGAGATTCTGGCTCCAAGCCCTTTATTGCGTTTCTTATTTTCGGAAACCGGCTTTTATATTTTTGTCCCAACTGTTTAGGGAGTGGCACCAATTCATAAGCAGCTGCCTCGCTGGCCGCGCTCAAGGTTCGCACGTTCTTTACATTCAGCTCATCTTTGATTAGCTCCGCGTATTTCTCAATTACCTCTGTGTCATTTAAATTGCTTACGGCAAAAGCCGCCTCACTCAGCGGCTGTCGGACTTTGATTCCAGATTTATTTCTGGCGGCATGGCCAAGGGAAACCAACTTCATTATGAGATCCATCTCCCCTATGAGCTTACCATCGATCAGTTTTTCATCAAAAATCGGCCATTCAGCCATATGGACAGATGGCAGAGCGCTTGAATCAGCGCTGAGCACCAGGTTCCTGTACAGTTCCTCAGCCAAAAAAGGCATAGCAGGTGCCAACAGTTTACTTAACACAACAAGCGCTTCATATAAGGTTGCATAAGCAGCATATTTATCATCATCAGATTCCGTTTTCCAGAATCTTCTTCTTGACCTTCTAAGATACCAGTTTGATAGATTGTCAACAAATTTCTCAATCGGGCGAGTGGCGGCTAGAACATCATAGTTTTCGTATGCGCTGGTAATTCCCTTTATGAGTTGATGCAATTCTGCACGTAGCCACAAATCCAGTTTGGTGTATTTTATGGTTCTGCCTTTTTCCGGCATCCATCCATCCAGATTCGCATATGTAACAAAGAAAGAGTATGTATTCCAAAGTGTCAGCGTGAAATTCCGGACTACTTCGGAAACCAGCCCGGAGGAAAATCTCCGCTCCTGTCCAGGGGGACTGGCTGTATACAAATACCAGCGCATTGCATCTGCGCCATGCTGGTCAAGCACCTCCCAGGGATCAACCACGTTTCCCCTCGATTTAGACATTTTCTGTCCCTTAGCATCCAGGATCAATCCCAGGCAGATCACATTTTTAAAACAAACTTTATTAAATAGCAAAGAGGAAATAGCATGGAGTGAATAAAACCAGCCTCTCGTCTGGTCCACCGCTTCGCAAATATAGTCTGCCGGGAACTGTTCTTTGAATTTTTCCTGATTTTCAAAAGGGTAATGCCATTGGGCTACCGGCATCGAGCCGGAATCAAACCACACATCAATCAATTCAGGAACCCGGCGCATGACCTCACCACATGTCGGGCATTCAAAAGTAATCTCATCCACATGGGGACGGTGCAGATCGAGCCCGGAAAGGTCTTTACCCGTTTTTTCCGCCAATTCCTTCACCGAACCGATACAGTCCTGGAAACCACATTTTGGGCAAACCCACACCGGCAGGGGTGTACCCCAATAGCGCTCCCTGCCAAGAGCCCAATCGACATTATTTTCCAGCCAGTTACCAAAACGGCCGTTCTTAATATGATCCGGATACCAATTGATTTCCTGATTCAGATTGACCAATCTATCTTTCATCTCGCTTGTGCGGATATACCACGTTTGCCGAGCGTAATACAACAAAGGTGTATCGCACCGCCAGCAGAATGGATAGGTATGTATGTAGGTTCCAGATTTATATAACAAGCCGCGCGATTTTAAATCCTCAATAATGTAAGGGTCGGCATCCTTAACAAATCTCCCTGACCAGGGTTTAACTTCGGGCACAAATGTCCCACCAGGTGTCACGGTCATCAACACAGGAAGGTCTTCTCGTTGGGCTGTTTCCATGTCGTCCTCTCCAAACGCCGGGGCGATATGTACCAGACCAGTTCCCTCTTCAGTTGTCACAAAATCCCCCAATACAACCCGGTATGCCGGATTTTCGGGGGGAAGAAACGTATAAAGCGGCTTATAGGTCGTACCTGCAAGACGGCTTCCATTAAAATCCTCAATAATCTTGATTTCTTCTTCTCCGAAAACTGCTTGAATTAAGGATTTTGCCAATATTAATTTTTCGGTTTCCTCCGAATCCCCATTTTCGATTTTATGTTCCACCAGCGCATATTCAATGTCTGGATGCGCGGCTACTGCCACATTTCCAGGAAGAGTCCACGGGGTTGTTGTCCAAACCAGAAGAGATACTCCAGGATCATCCACCAGCGGCATCCGCACAAACACAGAAGGATCTTCAGCCTGCCTATATCCCAGGGCGACTTCATGATCCGAGAGTGGTGTTCCGCAACGTGGACAGTAAGGAACCACTTTAAAACCTTGATAAAGCAAGTTGTTGTCCCAAAAATTTTTAAGAATCCACCAGACTGATTCAATATAGGAATTTTTATAAGTAATATACGCCGATTCAAAATCAACCCAAAATGCAATTCTGGAAGTTAATTTCTCCCATTCTTTAATATATGTAAAAGCAGATTCCCTGCACAATTTATTGAATTGATCGATTCCGTAATCTTCAATCTGCTGTTTATTGGAGAACCCCAATTTTTTTTCAACTTCAATTTCGACTGGTAATCCATGCGTATCCCATCCCCCTCTCCGAAGAACATGATAACCGCGCATGGTTTTATAGCGAGGAAAAAGATCTTTAAACACCCTGGCAAGAATGTGGTGAACACCCGGTAGTCCATTTGCAGTAGGCGGTCCTTCGAAAAACACGTATTCTTCCTCGCCTATGCGCTGTTCAACAGATTTTCGAAAAATATCATTCTCATCCCAGAATTTGAGAATGGATAATTCCATTTCATTTACATTTAATTTAGATGTTACGGTTTTGAACATGCAGCCTCCAAAAAATAAAAATAAGCCCCGTCCATTCAGGGACGGGGATCATTCCCGCGGTACCACCCGGATTCCCGCTTTACGCAGGCACCTCATCTGGATGAAAACACCATCCTGCTCTGTTAACGGGGAGCTAAGCCGGCTTCCTTAGTTGCAGATCTATTGCGTTCTGGTTGCAGCTCCGGAATGATTTTCGGCTGAATTTCAACGGGCTTTCACCATCTCCGTTTCGCTTTCAGGGTCAGCCTACTCGTTCCCATCTTGGCTTTTCAGTTGAAAATTATCTCATAATGAGAAAAAAAAATCAAATTCATTCAATTGCATCATAAAAAAGCGGCAGTGGTTCAACCCGCTCTTCGCTCCAGGATAAAGCACCCAAAAGCCGGGTGGAAGCATCTTTCGCATCCCTGGCATCCTTAGCCAAAATGCTAAATAAAGGATCATTCTTCTCAATCACATCTCCAACTTTAACGTGAACGAGAATTCCAACTGAATGGTCAATCGGTTGTCTCTTTTTTTCCCGCCCAGCGCCTAGCATAACCGCGGCCTCGCCAATTTCTCTTGCGTGTACCCCAGATATATATCCTGCTCTTTCAGCTCTAACATCCATCGTAATTTTAGGTTGTGGGAGTTTTTCGGGGTTCTCAAGTACTTCGATGTCTCCCCCCTGCGCATCAACCAGCTGTTTGAATTTTTCCCATGCTCTCTTATCATCAAGCGCACGTTCAGCGATTTTTCTGGCCTTATCCATTGTGCTGATTTTTTTTCCCAGCAATAGCATCTGGCTCGCTATGACTAAGCAATGATCACGAAAATCTTCGGGGCCTTCTCCTTGAAGGGTATCAATTGCTTCCTTCAGTTCCACGGCATTACCAACGGCCACTCCCAAAGGCTGATTCATATCTGATAAAACCGCAACGGTTTTCCGGTTGCTTAATTTTCCAATCGAAACCATTATTTCAGATAATTGTCTGGCTTCTTCCAGATTTCTCATGAATGCGCCATTCCCCACTTTTACATCCAGTACAATCGCATGAGCTCCGGCTGCAATTTTCTTGCTCATGATTGAAGAGGCAATCAAGGGAAGGGAGGGAACTGTTCCAGTAACGTCTCTTAATGCGTATAATTTTCCGTCTGCTGGCGCCAGATCTACCGTCTGACCAGTCA
>CAYPPV010000116.1:0-4440 GCA_964412705.1 uncultured Pelolinea sp.
TCATGCGTCATTGCCATTGTCCATTTCATCTGCTTCTGTCATCTGATAGGACATATTAACTCTACCAAATTAGGACATTACTACTTTGCCCCTACACCGTGATCTGCTCTTTTTTGATTTTAAAGAAAATTTGAGACACTCACAATTAATTGATCTGGAAATATTTATTTCATATAGAATTGACATATAAATGAAATCCATAAATATCGCTACTCTCACTCTTAATCCTTCTATCGACCATATCATAACAGTGGGAAATCTCCATACTTATCAAAAAAATATTGCTGATGAAACCGTGGTTCATTACGGCGGAAAGGGAATCAATTCAGCTCATGTACTGGGAAAGCTGGGTGCATCCGCGAGGGCAATTGCCTTCATGGGGTCGGATAACATCGACGGATTCATTAATAGGCTTGACGGCACGGGGGTTGTTCTTGACCCGATTGAAATAGGCCAGCGAACCAGGAATACATATAAAATCATCGAATCCTCAAGCGGCAAGGACACAGAGTTTAATGAAAGAGGATTTGAAATCGGCACAAAAGATTTGAACGAAATGAGGAAATTGATTTTCAAATCTTTTTCTTCCATAGAATGGCTGCTGCTATGTGGAAGCATTCCCCCCGGCGTGCCTGACAATTTTTATCAGGATATTACCGAAGAATCACATGATAATGGCGTAAGAGTATGCTTGGATTCATCTGGTAGCGCCCTCCACAAGGGCATTCAGGCAAAACCTGATATCCTGCGGATTAATCAATCCGAAATAGAAGAAATCAATGGCAAAAGGTTTTCATCTGAAAAAGACCTTTTTTGCCTTATGGATCAGCTTATTGATACGGGGATTGGAGCAATTGCTGTTTCACTTGGCGCAGAAGGTACCGCCGGGACAGACGGGTTAAACCATTGGCGAATTCACCAGTCAAAAGTTAATGTCGTCAGCACGACAGGCGCGGGAGATGCAATGACAGCCGGATTGGTCTTTTCGTTGTCAAACAATAAGCCTTTCGATAAAGCGCTTGCCTTCGCAACCGCTCTTGCTGCAGCCAGTACCAGAAAAAAAGAGCCCGGCGATTTCGATGAACAGGATCTAGAAATTATTTCCAGTTCATTAACTATAGAACCTATAAAATCATCAAATTAAAATAGTTCTTTTCCTGGAAATCAAGCATATTTTCCCCGAAACGATCAAAGGATTTAGGTTGAAAGCTAGGGGATGGGTATAAGGAAGTTCATTCAAACTCATCATACCAATTTGGGTGATTTTTAGGTTTAATCGCATTCAAACCAGCACATTCTTTAAACGAGAAACACCTTCATCAATCTGTTCCACGGACAACGCACAGAAGGGAAGTCTAATGAAATTTTCCCCGCCATTTAGGAAAAAAGCAGAACCATTGCTCATCATCAATCCAGCATTTTTAAAATCGGCCTGGTTTGGGATGTTTTTCTTTTCTTTCAAAAACAATCCGATAAAGAAGCCACCATGGACTTCACTCCAGTCTGCATCATCTCCGAGTTGCGAGGACAGGGCAGACTGCAAAGCATCCCTGCGGTTCCGGTAGAGACCCAAAAGAAAAGCGAGATGTTCTTCCAGCCATCCATTCCGGATGAATTCATAGGCAGCTGCATGGCTTAACAAATTCGCTGAGATATATGTATCCTCTGCATACTTCCTTATTTTTTGCGATGTTTCCGCAGATGCAACCATATAGCCAATGCGCATACCGGGGCTGATGAGTTTGCTGAAGGATGACATATGGATTGTGCAGTCCGGTGCCAGCTGATGCAGGCTTGGAAGTGGTTCTCCGTCATACCTCAGCTCTCGGTAAGGACCATCTTCAATGATGGCAAAGCCGAATTCCCTGGCCAGTTCAATAATTCTTTTCCTGTCTTCTATCGGCATTACTGACCCGTTCGGATTCTGGAAATCGGGAATGACATAAAAAAATTCAGGGGCGCCGCCTTTCAGAATTTCTTTTTCAATTTCCTCAAAGTCCATCCTTCCGGTTCTTAACTTGAAGCCTTTCACCTTTACGCCTGCCCTTTTAAAAATCGTCAGCGTCCTATCATATGTTGGCTGTTCAACAAATATTTGGCTGCTGTTATTGAGCGAGGTCTTTACCAAGATGTCCAGAAGCTGCAGTGATCCTTGACCTATTACCACCTGGCTATTTTTGACATTAAATTTTCTGGCGATCCAGGCAATCAAAGGTGCGTATCCTGCAGAATTTCCATACTGCAGGATATTTCTTCCATCTTTATAAACTGCTTTTTCCAGGCACTGGATAATTTTTTCTTCGGGAAAACTCTCAACGGGCGGAACGCCGCGGTTAAAGTTAATCTTTCCGTTTTTCATATCACAATCTCACGGGTGATTTTAAACCAGAACCTGTAAGGGGAATAACGATCGCCCCATTCTTTCCCACCTGCCGGAAAACCTTCTGTAGTGCAGCTGCCGCAGCAGCGCTGGTTGGTTCAACAAAAAAACCGTTTTCAGCCAGTTGATGGTACGCGGCTTCGATCTCAATTTCAGTTACTGTCAGGGCAGCTCCCCCGCTCTCAGACAGCGCCTGCAATATCCTCTTTCCACGGACAGGCTGCACGATCGCCAGACCATCAGCAATGCTTCGACCAGCAGGGATATATGCTAAGATCTCATCCAATCCTTTATTCACCGCATGACTTATCGGAGAAAAAATTTCTGGCTGAACTGCAAATATTTTAGGCATTTTTTGGATCAGTCCGGCATGCAACAATCTTTTAAATCCCCACCAAATTCCCAGAAGCAGCCCGCCCTGGCCTACAGGAACCACAACAGCATGTGGAGCCGTTTTGTCCAGCTGCTCCCAGATTTCCCAGGCTGCAGTCTGCTGACCGAGTAGATATATGGGGTTGTAGGCATGGGAGGCGTAAACTGCCCCCTCCCCGGCAGCTTTCAGTACCGCCCTGGCAGCCTCTGATCGCGGACCTTGAATTTTTTCCAGTTTCGCACCATAAACCTGAATCTGGGCCAGTTTGGCTGGCAAGGCGCTTTCTGGCGCAAAAATGGTTGCCTGTATGCCAGCCCTGGCGGCATAAGCGGCCATAGAAGCACCGGCATTGCCAGAAGAATCTTCAACAACTTTTTTTACGCCTTCGGCTCGCAGGTGGCTGACTTCGATCTCTGTCCCGCGGTCCTTAAACGAACCAGTAGCAGACAGGTACTCCATTTTGAAAAATATTTTTTCTCCCATCCAACTGGCTTCGATAAGCGGTGTCCACCCGGCACCCAATTTAACAGGGGAATCCGTCCCATCCGTTCCAAGCAAATCCTGGTAGCGCCAGACACTGTATGAATCTTGATCAATCAAGGATTCATCAAAGTCTTTCCTTTCCTCCGGTTCCCAGGGCCCTCCGCAGGGACACCGGAAAACCCGTACATCAAACCTTTCTGTTTTTCCACAATCCTGGCAAGTTACCCACATAATTCATCTTCCATCGTTTATTCCTTATTCTAATAAAAACCCCCCGGAAGAAGTATCCACCGGGGAGCAATATAAATGAAAAGGATTTACACTACTGCTTGGTCTATTTTACGCTCCAGCATGTCCATTGTGATGGACTGGGGCCGTTCCAGCGGCGCATAAAGCGCCCTTGCCCATACCAAATTGGAAGAAATTCCCAATATCCTTCCGACACCGAACAAGACTGTGTAGAAGTCATATTCTTTCATGCCACTGTGATAAAGGAGAGATCCGCTGATGGCATCAACATTCGGCCAGGGATTCTTCGCCTTGCCCTGTGCTTTCAATACCTTTGGCGCAACCTTGTAGACCAGTTCTACAAGCTTGAAGAGCTCATCTCCATTCATCCGCTCACGACCAAAATCAAGCTGTGCGGTAAAGCGCGGATCTGTATTGCGCAGTACGGCATGCCCATAGCCCGGGATAACCTTTCCCCTGTTCAGGGTATCCCATATGTAAGCTTCAAGCTGTTCTTCCTTCGGGCAGCAGCCAAAATCATCAAGAATCTGCAGCAGCCATTCCAGGCAGTCCTGGTTAGCGCGGCCATGCAGTGGCCCTGCCAATCCATTCATGGCTGCGGAGCATGAGAAATACATGTCAGACAGCGCCGAGTTGACCAGCCAGGCTGTATGCGCGGAGACATTCCCCGTACCCTGATCCGCATGAATGATGAAGAAAAGGCGGCAGAGGTCTTTATACTGCTCATCCCAATCCTTATGGATCATATAGGCAAAATTGGCGCTCCAGTCATGGGTTTGGCTGGGTGGTACCAATTCTCGGCTGTGATATTTAATGTTGTATATTGCTGCTGCAATCCCGGGAGTTTTCGCAACCAGATTCAGACTGTCAATGAGCGTTGGCCTCCAGTAATCCGGTTTTTTCAGTCCATTGTTATAGTGAAGCTTAAATTCCGAACGAGACTGGAGAGCAAGAA
>CAYPPV010000117.1:0-4376 GCA_964412705.1 uncultured Pelolinea sp.
TCCGTTGACCTCTATTATCTAAAAAATAACTATCTTTTTGATTTTACCGTATTTACCGTATGGAATTTATAATATATCCGGAGGAGTCATAAATCGTAAACATGAATTTGAATGATTTTGGACGTTCAATTTTTTTAGTTGGTTTGGTTATTATGATCCTCGGTTTGCTCGTTTGGATCGGAGGAAGGTTTTTTTCAACCCGTGAATTTCCCGGGACTATCAAATTTGAAATTGGGGAAATGACCTGCGTGGTCCCCATTCTCGCATCGGTTCTTGCCAGCATAATACTTACAATTGTTTTAAACTTGATCTTCCGAATATTGAAATAGCCCAATCACATATTTAATAAAACTTTTATTTGCGCCAGGCGTTTCTTATACAAGATAACTAGAGAAAAAGTGGCGCAAGGCGGAGAGATACCAGTATGTGATTATTGGCGGCGGTATGAGGGGGAATGCGGCAGTAGATGGAATTCGCGAGATTGACAAAGATAATTCGATATTGTTGATTTCTGCTGAAAAAGATCCGCCGTATGACCGTTCCCCGTTAACCAAAGGGCTCTGGAAAGAAAAGTAGGAAGATGATATTTGGCGTGGGACCGCAGATAAAAATGTGCACCTGAAACTCAGTAGCAAAATTGTCGAAATCAACTCCAAAAACGAATATATCGCCGATAACGAAGGGAATGCTTTTTCTTATGTCAATCTATTGATCGCATCAGGCAGTACTCCAAGGGAACTTCCTTTCGGGGGTGATCATATTGCATACTACCGGACAAGACTACCGGAAATTAAAAACAAACGCTGAGAAATCAAAAAGATTCGCTGTAATCGGAAGCGGATTTGTGGGCTCCGAGATTTCAGCCGATTTTGTCATTGCTGGATTCGATATTGAACCGAATGTGAAACTGGTTAAGCCCGTAGGTCTGAAGGTGGATAATATGGCAGGGGCTGGAAAAGTGTACGATTATCTACCCATATTTTATTCTGATTTATTTGCCATTGAGTAGGAAGCAGTCGGGATTCTGGATTCGCGCTTCGAATTTATTCAGGATTGGCTGGAAGAGTATAAAAAAGGCGTGCTCTATTATCTTGATGACAAGCGTGTAAAAGGTGTGCTTTTGTGGAATGTATGGGGTCAGCTGGATTATGCGAGAGAAGTGCCGGCAATGCAAGTTCCGGTAAAGGAGAAAGACCTGATCGGAAAAATAAAATAGCTCTATCCTTTTATTGCGACCAGCATTCTTGTGATAATTACCAAAATAAGGCAGGTCCAGGCAGCAAAGTCATTTTCATCGAGTAAAGAGAAAAATAAAAAGATCGGGATAATGAAATCCAGAATTACTGCAGCTAATTTGGGTTGAGATATAAATCTTTTAGATAGTTCAACCATTCTTCAACCAATCCTTATCCATATTAAAGCGCTGATGCCAATGATGAACACAAGCAGCAAACCGTACGATAAAATTTTTCCAATAACGCTTCCTTCCTGTTCGGTAAGCCCGACGGTTGCACATCCCAGGATTACTTTTGCGGGTGCCATTATACTACCTATGCCGGCTCCAACGGTTTGAGCAGCCAGTATAATCGGGACACTGAGTCCAAGTAGTTCTGCCGTTTGCATCTGAAGCCCTGCAAACAGTACATTTGAATTGTTGTTGCTTCCCGTGATAAATGCGCCCAGGGCTCCAATGAGGGGAGAGATGAGGGGAAAAAGAGATTCTCCAAGCGCCATACTGATACCCTCAGAAAGGATGCTGGTCATCTGGGTATGAGACATGATGACGGCAATGCCGACCATTGAGAAAATGGCAAGGGTTGTATTAAGCGAGCGCTTGGCTGTTTTATTTATTATTTGGGTGAGTGATCCTTTTTTAAGCCGACCAGATATACGGAAAACAGCGAATGATATCATAGCTGAAACAAGAATGATTTCCCCCGGGTGGTTTAAGTACTTGATGCTTCTTCCCGGGCCGGCAGGTGTAATATCTCCAAAATTGGTCCTGATTTCGGGAAAAAACAAAGAAAAATCATACAGATTGAGCGTTTCTTTGATGCCTGGAACTAGGTTTACTGTGAGCGTAATAGCTACCAAAATAATATATGGAAGCAATGCGCCAATGGGCGCTGGAATTTCTTCTTTTTCTGAAGAAGATGTATTTTTTAATTTTAACTGGCGAACCCAAAAAAAGCTGGTAATCAAAGCCACAAGAGAGGGGACCGTTATGGAGACGATCCATAAGCCGCTTACGGATAAAACATACATGCCGAAGGCAAGCAGAATGCCCATGAACAGTGTAAGAATCCAGGTTGATTGAATTCCTTTTTTCTTGTCCGCAATATGGGTTACCAGAAAACCTGTGCATATAACAGATATCCCGGTAAGAATTGATGTGGCTTGAGCCAGGTATTCGCCAGGCAATCCTGTAACAGCCATCAGGGTCTGAAAGGAGCTGGACATGGAGCCGTAAGTCACTCCCCATCCATGCCCAACGCTGGCCATCACAATGGCTTGAATGGGGCTGAAGCCGGTGCTTACAAGAAGAGGGGCGGCAACCGCGACAGGCACCCCAAAGCCCCCCATTCCCTGTAAAAAAGAAGGAAACAGCCATCCCAAAAAGATACCCTGGATGGCATTATTATCCGTAATGCCAGAAAGCCATTTCCCGATAATCTGCACCGTCCCGGCTTCTTCTGTAAGAAAGTATAGAAACAGAGCAGTCCAGATGATTAATAAAACATCCAGTGATAATAAGAACGCTTTGATATATGTATAGCTTATTAATTCAAAATCGGCTCCAAAATAAAGGAGAGCTATTGCTACTGTTATCAACCAGCTCAAGGCCCCGGCTCGGCTCCCGCCCCAATTGAACCCGAGCATGAGGACTAAAAATAGTATGATGGGTATGGCGGAAATCAGCCAGTTTGAGAAAGATGTTTGCATTATAAAAGCTTCATTTTATATTAATTTATCGTATTTCATGGAAAATTAAGAAATTTTTTGCAAATTTGCGATATGGTAAAATCCTGACGGTCGTGATTATTAATCATTCATCGAGATTATTTCCGGAGGAGAAAAATGGCAGAAAAAAAATGGGTATATTTATTCAACGAGGTAGAGAAAGCAGAGAAATATGCTGGCTCATGGGATGATGTGAGAGGGCTTCTCGGAGGAAAGGGTGCCAATATGGCGGAAATGACGCGTATTGGTGTGCCTGTCCCGCCTTTTTTCACTATCACAACTGAGGCCTGCAACGCCTACCTGGAAAAAGGGAACGTATTTCCTGAGGGTATGTGGGAGCAGTCACTCGAAGCACTCAAAGAAGTGGAGAAAGCCTCCAGCAAGAAGTTTGGCGATCCTGAGAATCCCCTGCTTGTCTCATGCCGTTCTGGCGCAAAAATGTCTATGCCCGGCATGATGGACACCGTCCTGAATCTCGGTCTAAATGACGAGACAGTAAAGGGCATGGTGAAGCTGACAGAGAACGAGCGTTTTGTTTATGATTCCTACAGGCGTTTGCTTTCCATGTATGGTTCCGTTGTGCTCGGAATCCCGGATGAGATTTTTGAAGAAAAACTGGACGAAAAGAAAGAAGAAGTAGGGGCTGAAATCGATACGGATCTTACCGCAGGCCACCTTAAAGAACTCGTGGATGATTTTAAATCCATCATCAAGAAAGAGAAAGGGTTTGATTTTCCGCAGGATCCGGTTGAACAGCTCAGGCTCGCCACCGAGGCTGTTTTTAAATCCTGGAATTCAAAGCGCGCCATCGACTATCGAAAAGCCGCTGATATCCCGAATGATCTGGGCACAGCAGTAAGCATTGTGACCATGGTATTTGGCAATATGGGTTGGGAATCCGGCACCGGCGTTGCTTTCACGCGTGATCCAGCAACGGGTGAGAAAATGCTCTACGGGGAATACCTGATGAATGCACAAGGCGAGGATGTTGTCGCAGGCATTCGTAACACAAAAAAGATCCAGGAGATGGAGGACGAACTCCCCGAAGTATTTAAACAGTTTAAGGAAATTGCAGAAAAGCTTGAAAGCCATTACAAGGATGTCCAGGATGTGGAATTCACCATCGAGAACGGCAGGCTGTGGATGCTTCAGACCAGGAATGGCAAGCGTACGGCAAAAGCGGCTGTAAAAATCGCTGTGGATATGGTGAAAGAAGGTGTGATCAGTAAGGAGGAAGCCCTTTCCCGTGTCACCCCAACCCAAATTGATACGCTTCTGCATCCCCAGTTCCGTGGAGATACCAAAGAAATTGCCCGAGATGAGGGTAAATTGTTTGCTACCGGTGTGAATGCTTCCCCTGGTGCGGCTGTCGGTCAGGTGTATTTCGATGCGGATACCGCGGAAAAGATGGCCCA
>CAYPPV010000118.1:0-4345 GCA_964412705.1 uncultured Pelolinea sp.
TTTTTCCTGTCTGCCGGTCCCCAAGGATCAGCTCACGCTGGCCTCTCCCGATTGGGTAGAGCGCATCGATAATTTTAATTCCGGTATGAAGTGGCTCTTCCACCGGTGCCCTTTCAATGATACCCGGGGATTCCTTTTCTATAAAACGATGGTCAACCGCCTGGATGGGCGGTTGGCCGTCGAGCGGGTCGCCCAAGGGTGAAATGATTCTTCCAATTACATCCGGGCCTACTGGGATCCTGATGCGTTCCCGTTTAGAGGTAACCAGGTCTCCGCCGTGAATCCCTTCTTCTTCTCCCAGCATGATTACATCATTGGTATTCGCCTCAAGATTCAGGACAAGCCCCTGCGTTTCAGTTGAGAATTCAACCAGCTCATTCACGCCTACACGCGGAAGACCAGTTAGATTTGCAATACCGTTCCCGATGTTCTGAACTGTTCCGACTTCCTCAAAAATAACCCTTGTTGAGTATTCTTTTACCGCTTTGGATAGGGTTTTCAAAAGAAGATCAATTTTAGGTTCTGCTGCTAATTCTTTTGCAATCTCAGAACGCGTTTTCTTAAGTGTCTCGATCATCTGGGAAGAAAATGAGCGGTATGATACTTCCTCTTCGACCCTGTCATAAAGATCCTGAATGATGGAATCAATATCGGATTTCATTGGCTCTGTATTTCTTTCATCTGGACTTCAAGTTTCTCCCTCGCCCCTTCACGGATTTCTTTGAGTTTGGAAGAAAGTGTATTGTCAACGATGAAATCGCCCAAACGGATGCGCACCCCGGCAATTAATGATTCATCCTGTTCGACGTTGAGTGTGACATTTTTATCCGCAAGGGCAGAGAATGTGCGGACGATATTTGCCTGCTGTTCCTTTGAAAGCTGTTTCCCAGTTATTACGAACACCTCAGGTTCATCCCGGTCTTGCAGGGATTTTCTGATGGTATCTACCCTGCGCATCTCCTTGCGCCCCAGTTCCCAGACACGGCCGGTAATTTGTTCGACCAGCTTGTCATGAAATCCCTCAGGGATGGATTTTGTTAGAATTTCATGGACAATCTCAATAATGGTATCCATGATATCTTCCTGAAAATCCTCGATTGCCCGAACCTGTGCCAGCCGTGCGTTTTCTCTTGCCTGCTGAATAATTTGCTCTGCCTGTGCTTTTGTTTCTTCAATAATCTGGAAGCGATCTACTTCCAGCTCCGATTTGGCGCGGGAGATATATTCTTCGATACGGTTTTTGATATTCTCTACCGACCGCTCCATCTCCTCTCGCAAACGCTGTGATTCCTCGAAATTCTTTACTGCTTTCCCCTTTATCTCTTCCAGTTCTTTTTTTCTTTTTTCAGCGCGTTTAATTATGTTCTTAAATAGTAGAAAATAAAGCGCCGCGAAGAGCACAAGAAAATTTATGATCTGGAAGATGATGGTGCTGAGGTTTATATTTAACATGGTTTAGTTTAAAAAAACCGGTCTATCAGTGGGTTTGCGAAAAGCAGCACCAGCAGCACCAGCAGTACAT
Organism: uncultured Pelolinea sp.; assembly: GCA_964412705.1. Classification (GTDB taxonomy): domain Bacteria; phylum Chloroflexota; class Anaerolineae; order Anaerolineales; family Anaerolineaceae; genus Pelolinea. Next base: position 1,523 of record CAYPPV010000118.1, read on the forward strand.
AAATGGCAGTGGACTCGAGTAGTGCCATAGAAATGAGAAGGGTGGTGCGAAGATCGTTTGCCGCTTCGGGCTGCCTGGTGATGCCGTCAAGCGCTTTTAATACCGCGCGTCCCTCCACAATCGCAGGGATGGCAGTTCCGAAAATGATGCCGATACCGCTTACCAATATTGTCACCAGTGTGATTAATACCTGTGGGTCCAATTGATTCATATTTTGTATTCCTTTCTTAATAAATAAAATTTCATTTGTTCATTTCTCCTGTTTCAACTTCCAAAGCGGAAGCGATATATACGGACGAAAGAGCTGTGAAAACATAGGCCTGAAGAAGGCCAATCAGCAGGCTGAGCCCCATAATGATTACAGGTACAAAAAGGGGTACAAGACTCAAAATGACAGCTACAATAAGGTCCCCACTGAGGATATTCCCAAATAAGCGCGCGGCCAAGGAGATTGTTCTGCTTATCTGGCTGATGATTTCAAGGGGAAGCATAAAAATTGGAGAGGCAAGGTCTTTCAAATAACCGAAAAATCCCTGTGCTTTCACACCGAAGATATGAACCGCAAAAAAAACAACCAATGCAAGGGCTATCGGTGTATTTAAGTCGCTGGTTGGCGAAGAGAATATTGGAAATGAACCGAATATATTCGCAACAGCAAGAAAGATTGCCAACGATCCCAGGAATGGGAGATAGGGTTCTACGCTATCAATGTTCATAATATCTGAAATCAGATTAGAAAGGAATTCAACAAGATCCTGCAGCATGATCGGTTTTATTTTTCCAAGAATTATCACAGAACTAATAATAATCGCCATGGCGGTCCAGGTTGCGACAACCGTACTGCTGATGGGTATTCCGAAGATTGTAAACATGGTAAAAGGCGTTACTGATTCCAAAATCTCACATCCTTTATGCTTCTTTTCTTTTTTTTAATGTTGATAATATCCATAACCAACGGGAAATTAAAAACACGGATAGACACACCAGACCCTGTAATGTGCCAAACAAAAATGCACTGAAGATAAGCAGGGTAGTTGCGGCTATCCTTATAGCCGCAAATAGGTAGGTTTTTTTGAACATTTCCTTAGTTGATGTATTCAATAATCTGTTCAGAAATGATTTATGCATATGCCCATATAGGCAGCCTGCAGCCAATCCGATCAGCAAGCAAGCCATTGTGGTTATAAACTTATAAAACATTTCTTCACTCACCTCTGATACCGAAATTTATTAACCTGTAGAAACTCAATAGCACGCCAAACACCAGCAATATCAGGGTGAAATTGATTGGGCTGTTTAGATTTTTATCCAGGAAGTAACCTGTGAGGACACCAAGAAATATTGGTAATGCAACTTCCCACGATAAGTTAAGGGCGCTGCCGAGGTCGCTCCAGATATTCTGTTTTTTAATCTGAATTTTTTGTTTTTCGCCATTTCCTGATTTCATTTCGTATCACCTATCAGGCAGGTTATTCTGTTATTTTCAACTTTCAACACACCACCTGATATGGAAAGGTCATATTTTTTCCCGCCGCTTCGATAACTGATTTTATTTGTTCCGAGCTTTGCGATGAGCGGAGCGTGATTGGGATAAATACTGATTGGATAACCATTATCAAGAATCGCATGGACCCAATCAACTTTTTTATCTTCTAGGATAATTTCTCTGAATGATGTGATGTGTAGAATCATGTTTCAAGCTCCGCAGGCTGTTCCAGCTTTCCCTTTTCCGCATTTTGCCTTACTTCTTCGATCGTTCCAGCCATGTAGAATGCCTGCTCCGGCAGTTCATCCACGGCACCATTCAAAATCTGTGCAAATCCATCCAGCGTATCTTCAAGGTGGATAAATTTTCCTTCCCTGCCTGTATACTGCTGAGAGACGAAAAAGGGTTGTGTGAGGAAGCGCTGGATACGCCTTGCCCGGTTGACGATGATTTTGTCCTCATCACTGAGTTCATCCATACCTAAAATCGCAATCACATCCTGGAGATCCTCATATCTTGCCAGGAATGACCGGACTCGGTTGGCGATGGAGAAATGCCGCTCTCCGATGGCTTCCGGACTCAGCATTGAGCTGTTGGATTGTAGCGGGTCCACGCTTGGATAGAAGCCCTGGCCAGCTAGCTTCCGGGAAAGCACGCAGGATGCATCCAGGTGGGAAAATGTCGCCGTTACAGCGGGATCCGTCATATCGTCAGCCGGAACATAAACCGCTTCAACAGCAGTAACGCTTCCCTTGGCTGTGGTCGTGATGCGTTCCTGAAGCTGTGCCATTTCGCTTTCCAGTGTTGGCTGGTAACCCACAGCCGAAGGCAGCCGTCCTAACAGGGCAGATACTTCAGATCCGGCCTGGACATACCTGAAAATATTATCCATGAAAAGAAGCGTGGATTTGTTTTCCACATCCCGGAAATACTCAGCCATTGTCAGCGCTGTCAGGGGAACACGGAGTCTCGCGCCCGGTGGTTCATTCATCTGCCCGAACACAAGAATAGCGTTATTCAATACACCGCTCTCCTTCATGTCCAGCCAGAGTTCGTTTCCCTCACGGCTGCGTTCTCCCACACCTGCAAATAGAACAAGACCGGAATGTTCTTCGATGGTATTGCGCATCATCTCCATCATCAGTACAGTTTTTCCAACTCCCGCTCCGCCAAACAATCCGATTTTTCCACCTCTTGGGAAGGGGACCATTAAATCAATTACCTTGATTCCGGTAATGTAAGGTTCTTCAACGGATTTTTGAGCTTGCAGGGATGGGGGCGATGCGTGAATGGGATGTCTTTCCTCAGTTTCGGGCGCCGGTTTCCCGTCAATCGGA
>CAYPPV010000119.1:0-4311 GCA_964412705.1 uncultured Pelolinea sp.
CCTGGATATATTGGGCAAGCTTTCCTGCGCAAATATTTTACTGATAAAACCCGGTCCTCCCTCCTGGATATATTTCCCTTTTTCTGAATCATACCGGATCTCTCCATAATGATGGTACGGTTTCAGGATATGTATTCCGGAAGGTCCGACCAGCATATGCGGTACCCCGGTGGTGTAGTTGTAGAGAGTATATTTATCATCTAATCCCTTTAGTGACTGCTCGAGGATTTCATCCGGCCTTGGTGAGCGTCCCCAACGGTTTGTCATATATATGCTTATTTGAACGAGAATAAAAGCCGGTATCAAGATGATATAAGAGAAAGTGACCTGGTTTGAGGTTGGGTTGGATACCGACCAGATGATTCCAATTACCAGCAAGCCAAGGGCAGCATAAAGAATAATTTGGCTGATCTTTTTATTCCTGCTAATTAATATTTCATTATTGACAATTTTCATACATATTCCTATTCACTTAATTTTATTGATATATCTTTGCGTAGAAGGTCCATCAAACCGCTGTCTACAGCCCTGTCAGCTAAGAGTAGTGAATTTTTTATTGCTTTGGCATCAGAGCGGCCGTGCCCAACAAAAACAAGCCCGTCAATCCCAAGGAGCGGTGCAGCTCCAATTTCGCTAGGATCAACCAGAGATTTAATCGCACTGAATGCGGGGCTTGCCAGAGCAGCACCAAGTTTGGTTCTTAAGGAGGACATCAATTCGTCTTTCAATACATCGGTTATCATTTTCGCAACTGCTTCGCTGGTTTTAACAAGAACATTCCCGGTAAACCCATCCGCGACAACCACATCGGCTTCTCCTGCAAACAACTCTTTGGGTTCAACATTTCCAATAAAATTCAGTCCGCTTTCTTTCAAAAGGATGAATGTATCTTTTACAAGCTGATTTCCCTTGCCTGCCTCTTCTCCGTTAGAGAGAAGCCCAATTCTCGGATTTTTCCTCTCGAGAACATTCTCCGCATAGACACTTCCAAGCTGGGCGAACTGGAGAAGGAATTCAGGGCGGCAGTCTGCGTTGGCCCCGATATCTACAACGATACATTTTCTTTTCATAGAAGGAAATACGCCGCTGAGAGCTGGCCGCTGGACGCGCTTTATTCGTCCTAAAACCCGGAGCGCATTAAACATAGCTCCCCCTGTGTTTCCCGCTGTTACAAACGCTTCCCCTCGACCCTTTTTCACGAGACCTATTCCAATGGCCATAGAGTTGTTTGGTTTCTCTTTCGCAGAGGCAACGGGCTTATCCCACATCTCGACAACCTCGGGAGCATGTTCAATGGAAATATTTGAAGGGATAGTAGGATATGCCTCCAATTTTGGAGTTATGAGGTTTTCATCTCCAACGAGTACGATTTCTTTCTTGGTTAGCGATGATGCATCAATCGCGCCTTGAATTTCAGGATCAGGGTAGTTGTCACTGCCCATCGCATCGAGAATAAGTGCCATTTACGTGCCTCCTTTAATGAACAAAATTAGCGAAACTTGACATGAGAATATTGACGATTATAATAGCTAAATCCGAGCGCTGGTGCTGGAATTGGCAGACAGGCATGGTTGAGGGCCATGTGCCGCAAGGCGTGGGGGTTCAACTCCCCCCCAGCGCATATTATTTTTAATCCCAGCCAAAAAGACAGCTTGCGTTTTCGCTGGTCGTCTCTGCCACCTGATCAAGATTTATATCCTTAACCCTGGCAATTTCTTCCGCAATATAAACAACATTTTTGGGCTCGTTTTTCTTGCCACGAAAAGGTACGGGGGTCAAATATGGCGCGTCTGTTTCAATTAAAAGGTGGTTTAGGTCGATTTCCGCGACCATCTGTCTCAATTGACCGGATTTTGGAAAAGTAACTGGTCCGCTTATACCTAAAAGAAATTTATGGTTGACCGCCCATTGAAGAATTGTCTCGGAACCACTAAAAGAATGAAACACGCCCGGGTGATTGACCAGCGGGTTGTTTCCTTTTTGAAGATCTCTCACCCAGTCATCCAGAATTTGAATCATTTCCTCATCCGCATTGCGGTTGTGGATACAGATGGGGATACAATGTTTCTTGGCGATTTCAAGCATCTGCCTGAAAACAAAAACCTGTGTTTTTCTTGTGCTGAAATCCCGGTAAAAATCCAGCCCGATCTCCCCGATTGCATAAATCCTCTCATTGGATACGATTCTTTCAATTTCCAGAAAATCTTCTTCAGTTGCATCAGAAGAATAGTTGGGATGGATACCAGCTGCAGCGTATACTTTTTTCGGGTATTGATTATGAATAAATAATGATGATTTGCTGGAATCAACATCCATCCCCGGGACCAGGATCCGTTTTACATTATTCTTTTCTGCCCCTTTGATAACAATATCAATACAGTTTTCTAAAGGAGGAAGATTAAGGTGGCAGTGTGTGTCACAAAGAAATGCCAACTAACTTATACCCGCGATATCCAGACCTTCCTGAAGGATGGTCTGGATTTTATCCTTATGAGTTGTCTCCGTGTAAACACGAATTAAAGGCTCTGTTCCGGAAAATCTTACCAGCAACCAGCCGCCATCCTCTAAACTCCATCTATATCCATCCATGTCAGTAAACCCGGTAACTTCCAGACCCGCAATCTTTTTTGGTCTGGCCGATACAATTTTTTCCCTTCTTGTTTCACGGTCTCCGGTAAAGCGGGTGTCAATCCGGTCATAATAGTGGGGGCCGACTTTTTCAAACAGAAGTTCCAAAAGCTCAGATGGTTTTTTATCCAATTTGACCATCATGTCCAGGATGTACAGGCCGGCAAGAATGCCGTCACGCTCAGGAACATTGCCTTTAAACGCAAACCCGCCGGATTCTTCACCGCCGATCATGGCGTTTGTTTCAATCATCTTGGGAGCGACATATTTAAATCCCACACCAGTCTCATAAACAGGGACATCGTACATTTTTCCAAGTTTATTAAGCATGGTTGTGGTTGAAAGCGTTTTCACGATTGGTCCTCTCTGGCCGCGCACTTCAAGCAGATAATACGCAAGCAGGCCAAATACCTGGAGCTGGTTGATGAAATTTCCTTTCTCATCTCCGAGGCCAAAACGGTCAGCATCGCCATCGTTGATCAACAAGACATCCGCTTTCCTTTTGACTACTTCTGCTAATCCAACATTGATATTGGGTTCAATGGGTTCTGGCCTTTCCATTTCGGGGAAGATCGGATTTCTCTTATTGTGAATTTCTTCTATTTTGGTTTTCCCGCCGGAAAGAAGTTTTGGATACCATCCAGCGCCATTGCCCCACATGGCATCCACAAGAATTTGGAACCCCGCATTTTTTATTGGATCCAGATCCAAAAGTTCTCCAACATGCTTAATGTAAGCGCCAGAAGGATCGAAATAGGTGAGAAATCCTTTTCTTTGCGCTTGTTCGGCATCCATAAATTGGATTTCACTGGAATTCGTGGGAATTAAGCTTTCAATTAACCTTAATCCATCCGGTGGTATGGCCCCCCCCATTTCGTCCCTTACCTTGAAACCATTATCTTCAGGCGGATTATGAGAAGCTGTTATATTCACTCCCCCGATGGCGCCTTTTTCGACAATAGAAAAGGAAATGATCGGAGTTGGTGTATCTTTATTGGTTAAAAACACTTGAAACCCGTTTCCAGCTAAAACTTCACCTGATGCCAGAGCAAAATGTTCCGAAAGAAAGCGTCTGTCATATCCGACAACAACCTTGTTATTTTTCGGAGATTGTCTTTTTAAATACGATGCGAACCCCTGTGTACAGCGTCTGACGCTTTCAAATGTGTATTCTTCAGCTATGCCAGCACGCCATCCGTCCGTACCGAAATGAATATCGACAGTCATAAGTCCTCTATTAACTCTGGATATTATAACAAGCGTATTCTTGTTCATATAACTTACAATTATTAGAGATTGATAAGATGAATAAAAAAGAAAGGATTGTAATTGCGTTAAGTGGTGGAGTGGATAGTGCTGTTGCCGCATGGAAACTCGTCTCTATGGGATATGATGTTCTTAGCGTTCATTTTGAGTTATGGAACTGGGTGGTATCAGATCCCGCAATTGAAAGCACATCAAAAAGAATCGAAGCAATAAGCAAGAAAATAGGAATTCCTGTTGAACGCATAGATGCAAAAGAAAAATTCAAGGCCTATATTGTTGATGATTTTATTGAACGGCTTGAACATGGGCTGACCCCTAATCCATGTGTACGCTGCAACCCTTTAATCAAATTCCGGCTTCTGGAAGAATATGCAAGAGAGAATGCCGCTGAAAAAATTGCCACAGGTCATTATGCAA
>CAYPPV010000120.1:0-4292 GCA_964412705.1 uncultured Pelolinea sp.
CTCCTGAAACGGCTGTTGCCCATTCAGAACGGGGCACCTTGGCCTGCCAGATCGCGCGTATGCCGCCACCTGCTGAATACGCCCATGCCAGTGCTGGAGCAGAACCAGCGCTGCTTCCAGCCCAAGTCATTCTGAAAAAAGGTTGAGATTTAGTTTGGTTATTTCGGTTTGTATAAAATGCCGGTGGTTCTGGATTCACCAAACCCTATATCAGGCTGATAGATCCTGATATATTTTCGTGATTTTGTCTGCCACCGCTTCATGCCCGTATTTTTGGATGCATTCCCGGCGTATTTTTTCGGCATCAAACTGATCATATTTGCGGTAAATTTCTGCAAGACCCCACCGGATTTGATCCAGATTGTTCTTGTCAACGAGTATCCCATTTCCCTTATTAACGATCTCTTCCGGCCCCCCACAGCGCGTTGCCAGAACCGGAATGCCACAAGACAGCGCTTCAATCAGTGTCATGCCGAAGGTCTCCAGATTGCTGGTGGATACTACAACATGAGTGCGCTCATATATATCTCTCATTCGGTTTCTCTTCACCCTTCCGGGAAAATGGATATATTCTTCCAATCCCAGTTGTTTGGTTAGTGATTCCAGGTTGCCCCGCTCGTCTCCGCTTCCGATAATATTGACGCGCATTTTTGATTTTTCTGGAAGTTTTGAAAATGCAAGGATGAGCTTGTCAAAATTTTTCAGTTTATTCAGCCGGCCAACACCTGTATAAGTAAAAGGAATGCCGGGTTCCTTTATTTTGCTGCAATCAAAAAAATCGGTATCGATGGTATTTGGCACGATTTCGATATGTATATTTCTGAAATTCTTTCTTATCTTTTCTTCCAGGAATCTGCTCACTGCAATCACTTTATCAGAATGCTCCAGAACCTTTTGGATAATTCGTTTTCGATACCTGCTGGCATCTTCTTCAAAAAAATAGGCGGAGTGCAGATTCAGCACAAGTGGGATATCGAGCGTATTTTTGATGATCATACCGATGATTCCGCCGTAAAAAACGAAATGTCCATGGATGATGTCAGGGCGGCCAAATTCCTTCATGTATTTTTTCAATGCCAGATTTGTCAACAAGCGTGTTAGAAGTTGATGGATAAATGGCACAGGTAAGAAAAGATAATTCAGAACTGGTATGCCGTCATGCATGAACAAGCGTGTGGAATCCCTCAGGGAATAAACCTTGTCAAAAAGCCGGGAAGGGTAAGGATAATTCGGCACCAATACGCCGACCTGGTGCCCCCGCTCTTTTAATGCCAGCGCCTGCTCATGGACAAATATTCCCTTTATGCGGTCTTTGTAGCGCGGATAGCTGGATGAGATAAATAAGATATGCATCAGGTAATTTCTGGCAAAGCTGTGATTCTATTTTCTTTGATCATTTCTATTTTCTGCCACCTTCTTTTTCATCCTACTTTCAAAAATCCTTTTTAATGCCTCGAAAATCGTTTTGTCTTTCATGATCATCCACAAAAAATATATTATCCCCATAATGACTGCAAAGACGGCCAACCCCACATCCTGCAGGGAAAGATTCAGACCTTTGATTTGAAAATCAGGGATAGGATTGAATTGGTTGAATAAAAAAATAGAAACAATAAAAGGAGCGCTGGCAAGAAGGTTTTTTAGGAAAAAAAAGAAAATCTCCTTAATGTTCACACCAGTTTCAGAAAATAACCATACCAGAAATATCGTGTAATTGAGAATGCCGGTAATCGAAAACAACCAAAGACCCAGATATACATTCCCGGTAATTCCTCCAATTATTAGCGAGCCGACTCCAGCAATCACCTTGATCATATTCAGGATAAGGTTCATCTCATTTTTGTCAATGATAATGACAGCGTGATCCAGAGGAATTGAGATAAAGACAAGCAGGGTCCAGATGCTCAATATCTGGGAATACACACCGGCTTCAGACCATACCGCTCCGAAAGCAATGGCGAACAGCTCTTCCCCGATTACCATCACTACCAGCATGGGAAAAAGACCGAAAACGATCAGCCGCTTCATGGTCTCCTCAATCGTAGCGGAGAACCGTCCCTTATGGTAGGCATCAGCCCCGCGTTGAAAGAAGACCTGCCCAATTGATGTGCCCACAAGCGCTATTGGCAATCGCAGCACGGTCTGCCCCAAAGCAAAGTAACCGGCATTGGTGGGGGAAAAATACGCAGAGAGAATGATTCCCGGTAAGTAAAGCGCCATTGTACTTAGAAGAGCGGACCAGATGCCAAAAATGGGGATGCTGCGGTATTGGTTGATTCCGGCTCGCATTGGTTTCCAGCGGATTTTATCCAGAAAGAATTTTCCATCCTCTTTCAAAATTTGAAACCCCAGAGCAAGCGCGGAAATTACCTGACCCGAAATCCTGGAAAGAATCATGGAAATCCCGCTGGCCATACCGGCAAAGCCCAGGCCGACTGTAGCCCCATCCGAAATGATTTCGTTTGCCGCCTGTGAAATGGAAAGCCGCATATATTTCCGTTTACGCGCATTCCATTGTTTAAAAATCACGAACAGGCTGATTGCAAACACATACAAAGGAATGAGCCACAGATAATCAACCAATTCAGGGGAATTCATCAGGAGCGCAATTCTCTCCCCAAACATAAAAACAAGAATCATAAAGACGGGAGCCGTTATCAGGGAAAAGAAAACACTCACGCCAAACTGGTTGGCGGCTTGTTTTTCATCTTTTGGAAGCATGATAGACCGGTCATAGCGCAGGGCCGCAATGACTGCAAAGATATTGGCTATCGAGGAAAAATTTTGCGCCAGCCCAAGAAACTTGGGCAGGTAGAGCCTGCTGATGACAGGAGACAATACCGTTCTGAAAACCTGGACAAACCCGTTTCCGGAGACCAGCTTCAGAACATCGTAAAAGAAATTAAAATCCTTTTTGCGATCCGTTTTTTGCGTCAAAAATTATCCTTGTGTCCTATCTCCCAAATTCTAATCTGGAAATTTCAGGGTCAGGAATGTATTTCCTCAACGATTATCTCTGAAAAATATGGTTTTGTTGTTTTATAATCTCCCAGTGTTTCACATTCCTTATTAAAGAATTTTAAAACAAGGACTTATTTGTAACAGCTTTATGCAGGTTATCGCCGAAATACGGCACAAGTTGATTGATAAAAATTGTGAAAAATAGAAAAAAAGCAAATCTCATCCCGAGACTATTATTTTTTTTAGCTTTTCTTAGCATTGAATTCCATATTCTTGAATATTTCTCCAGCATCTTCTTTCTTCCCAGAATTTTAAGGTATCTTGCTTTGGGTTCGCTGCCTGCCATAGCGTTTTTTTTCGTTTTTATACTGGATATTAATTTAAGAAATAAACAATTTTTCGCAACTTATTTGCAATCTGTCTTTTCCCCACTTTTTTTGTTGATAGCGGTATCTATCGTCATCCTGCTTTTTATTTTCAATAAACTCCCGGATAGATTCATACCCGTAGAGCATAATTTGAGAATTTCGGCATCTTCCGGCAACGGATTAATTGTTAACTCCATCAAAAAAATTATTATGGAACCTCGGGAAGAGACAATAATAATTGATTGGGATCTAATCCGAAAGACAAACCCGGATTTGGAATTCAAGAATAATGATATCTATATTTATAAGAATGAAGAGCTTGGCTACTCCAGCTTTTTTGCCGGCTGCATTCAGATTGAGGTTCGGCCAATTGGGAAGGGGGCAGTTGTACAAATTCAATTTGATAATAAATCCAAGAGTATGGAACTGGTTAAGAACAGCAATCATTCAGTGCCAATCACCCTTTGCTCAGAATCCAACTTTTTCAATCTTTCATGGAAATGGAAACTGATAGTCATCATATTCCATTCACTGGATATCATTTTCTTTACTTTTCTCATATTGAACATTTTTTTCTTGTTCTCAACAATACACAAAGTTCAAAATGGGAAAGCCGCCGGGTTAGAAATTTCGTTGGCAAGGAAAACGATAATATTTTTCATAGTCATTTCCTTGACTTTCCATATCCAATTTTTTATTCAGATCATCACAGATAACAATCCAAATATCCCAAAACCAATTTTTTATTCTTCCGGCTACAAAATGGAAGGCCTGTTCCTTGATTCCCGGCATCCAAAGAGTGTTATCGATTATGTATCATTCCTGATATTGGAAAAGAATCCTGAAATTAAAGAGATTTATATTCCTGAATCCGTACGATCCCTTTGCAATGTGGATGAGAAGAAACTTGACCAATGGATTCCCGTTGGGGTTACTGTCCTCAAGAAAAAACCCGAAACAGTT
>CAYPPV010000121.1:0-4275 GCA_964412705.1 uncultured Pelolinea sp.
CAGCGAACAATTGAGGAGTTAAGAAAGAGAAAGAAGCGCACGGATAAAGCTTTTGCGGTAATGGTTTATGATATCGAGACTGCGAAAAAACATGTTTTTATCAATGAAGATGAAGAGCAGATGCTTGTTTCCCGGCAGAAACCGATCGTTGTTCTGGATCGAAAGCCCGAATCATCTATCTCAAGTTCGGTAGCCCCGGGCAATAACACAATCGGGGTGATGCTCCCCTATACCCCCCTTCATCTCCTTTTGCTTGAACCAGAGAAGGGATACCCGGAATGTCTGGTCATGACAAGCGGTAATATCAGTGAAGAACCCATCTCGTATAAGAACGAACATGCTTTAGAGGTTCTTTCCGGTATTGCAGATGGTTACCTGCTGAATAACCGGGATATTCATATCCGGACGGATGATTCTGTAGTCCGAGAAATTAAGTCCAGTCCCTATTTCCTGCGCCGATCAAGGGGTTACGCACCAGATCCCATAAGAATTAACCACGATTTCAAAGAAATCTTAGCAGTTGGGCCAGAATTAAAGAATACATTCTGCCTTACGAGAGGAAACTATGCTTTTATCAGCCACCATATTGGAGACCTCCAAAACCTTGAGACATTGAAAGCCTTTGAAGAAGGCATCCGACATTTTGAAAACCTATTCAAGATAACCCCAACTGCTTTAGCGAGTGACCTGCATCCGGAATACTTATCGACGAAATACGCGCAGCAAAGGACTGCCAAAGAGAACATCCCCTTGTTCAAAATTCAGCATCACCATGCCCACCTTGCATCCTGTCTGGCTGATAATAGTTGGCTATCTGATGAACCAGTGATTGGCCTATGTTTTGATGGAACTGGGTACGGCATAGATAACCAGATTTGGGGCGGAGAACTGTTTATCGGAGGTCTTTTGGGATTTGTGAGAGCAGCCCACCTGGAATACATGCCTCTTCCAGGAGGAGATGCCGGCACACGGAATCCCAGAAGGATTGCGGCTGCTTATCTTTGGAAGAACGGTCTGCCCTGGGATGAAATCATTCCCTCAATGAAAGCTCTTGCAGATGAAGAGCGGCGTATTTTAAATAAGCAGTTGGTCGAAGATATTAACTGCCCGCTCACGTCGAGTATGGGTAGGTTATTCGATGCCGTATCCAGTTTAATTGGCGTGCGCCATACAGCCAATTATGAGGCCCAGGCAGCAATAGAATTAGAGGCTGTTGCGGATCATGAATGCGAGGAAGCATACCCGTTTATTCTTGAAAACGACGTGATCCTTATTAAACCCATGCTGGTTGAATTGATGGATGATCTTCGATTGGGGATTTCCCCTTCAATGATGTCCGCGAAATTCCATAATGGGATTGCACAGATGGCTGTCAATGTTTGCCAGAAAATTCGGAAACAATCGCACATTACAACAGCCGCGCTTTCGGGCGGGGTATGGCAGAATAAATATCTTCTAAACAAGACAATAAATAAGCTGGAGAAAGAAGGTTTTGATGTTTTGATCCACCGCCAGGTCCCGTGCAATGATGGTGGGTTATCATTAGGTCAGGCAGTAATTTTAGATAGAATATTAAGTGAATAATATAAGGAAACAATATGTGTTTAGGAATTCCAGGAAAAATTAAAGAAATATCTACTGTTGAAAATACAAAAATGGGAAAAGTGGATTTCAATGGTGTATCGCTGGATGTTTGTCTAGAAGCGACTCCCGACGCCCTGGTAGGCGATTTTGTTATTGTCCATGCCGGGTTTGCAATTAGCAAATTAAACGAATCTGAAGCCCAAGAAACACTTTCTCTTCTCGAAGAAATTGATTCCTTCAATCAAAACATCCAATCTGCTTAAGTTATAAAAGATGACTCTATCAGAGAAATTCCGCACCAAAGAGAGCGTACAGAATATTCTCTCTAAAATTGGTGACAAAATTACGCAAGAATGGGCAATCATGGAGATCTGCGGTGGGCAAACGCATGCCATCATGCAATCAGGATTACATGACCTGCTCCCCGATGGAATTGAACTGATTCACGGCCCCGGTTGCCCCGTTTGCGTCACATCCCTTGAACTGGTTGATAAAGCCATAGCTATTGCATCCCGTGATAATGTCATTTTCACATCTTATGGTGATATGCTCAGGGTGCCGGGATCGGAAAGAGATCTTTTCTCTGTCCGCGCATCTGGCGGCGATGTGCGTGTTGTCTATTCCTCACTTGAAGCACTTCATATCGCCATGGATCATCCGGAAAAAGAAGTGGTCTTCTTTGGAATAGGTTTCGAAACAACCGCACCCGCAAACGCTATCAGTGTGGTGAAAGCAAAGGAAAATAATATTAAGAACTATTCGATGCTTGTATCGCAGGTGAGAGTACCGCCCGCCATGCATGCCATTCTTGGTTCTGACCTTAACCATGTCCAGGGATTTCTGGCTGCCGGTCATGTCTGCGCTGTGATGGGATATTGGGAATATGAATCAATAGCAGAGAAATATAGAACCCCTATCTCAGTTACCGGATTCGAACCGTTGGATATCTGCTATGGCATCCTGGAAACGGTGAAAATGCTGGAGTCAGGCAAAAATGAAGTATTTAACGCCTATCCGCGAGTGGTAACAAGAGATGGTAACAAACCCGCACAAAAAATCATTGAGGATGTATATGAACCCTGCGACAGGCAATGGAGAGGGATTGGTATGATCCCGATGAGCGGCTGGAAATTAAATGATCTATACGAAGAATTTGACGCCGAAAGACGTTTTGGCGTTGAGAATATCACCACAAAGGAATCCGATATATGCATTTCCGGTTTAATTCTCCAGGGATTGAAGAAACCGGACGAATGCCCTGCCTTCGGGACGCTCTGCACACCCCAGAACCCTTTGGGCGCAACCATGGTCTCTTCTGAGGGATCTTGTTCAGCCTATTACCGATACGGATCAGGCAGATAATGAAACAGAAGCCCAAAATGCCCGTCGAAGGTCTTATCTGCCCGCTTCCTCTGAGGCATTCCGGAGAGATCCTTTTGGGACATGGTAGCGGGGGCATGATGACTGTGGACCTGATCAAAAATGTATTTCAAAAACATTTTTCTAATCCGATCTTGGATAAGGGTAATGATTTCGCCGACCTGATTCTGGAAGGAAAAGCATCTGCCTGTAAATTGGTGGTGTCTACTGATGCGCATATCGTAAAACCGATTTTCTTTCCCGGGGGTGACATCGGTCGTCTTGCAGTTGCTGGCACGGTAAATGATGTATCCATGTCAGGCGCTCAGCCAGCGTACCTCACTGCATCTTTTATCCTGGAAGAAGGTCTGCCCGTGAGCGATCTCGATAAAATCGCTCAATCTATGAAAGAAACAGCAGATGAGGCAGGAGTCCTGATTGTAGCAGGAGATACAAAGGTTGCGGAAAAGGGAAGTGCAGACCGCATCTTTATTTCAACCACAGGCATCGGTTTTTCTGACGCCAATATGAGAATACATGGGCAGTCAGCCGAACCCGGAGATGCTGTGATCATCTCAGGAACCATTGGCGACCACGGCATTGCCGTTTTGGCAGCCCGTGGGGAACTGGGATTCCGGACGGCTCTCGAATCCGATGTGGCCCCGCTCAACCACCTCATCCAGGAAATTTTGGATGCCGGCTTAGATGTTCATGTCCTGAGAGACCCGACCAGGGGCGGCCTTGCGACAACACTGAATGAAATCGCACTCCAAAGCGGTGTTTCCATTCTGTTAGATGAAGAAAAAATTCCAGTAAAAACAGAGGTCGCAAGTGCCTGTGAAATGCTTGGTTTTGATCCGCTTTATGTGGCTAATGAAGGGAAAGTGATTGTCATTCTGCCATCTGGCCAAGCCAATGAGGCAATCGAAATCATGAAAGAGAACAAATACGGGAAACGGGCAACTGTAATTGGTTGGGTTAATGAAGCAACAACTATCCCCCGGGTGACGATGAGCACGCGCATAGGCGGTACGCGTATTGTAGATACGCTCAGCGGGGAAATGCTCCCAAGGATCTGCTAACAAACTATACCTTATAGCTTGATATAATCCATAGGAATTTGAAATATCCAAGGAGAGACCATACGTATGAAAATTGATTATCAGGAAACTACATCCGATCTTCTCAAAAGGATTAACATCCATGATCAGTATGGAACATATGATATTGACGAATGGATGCTCAGCTTGCTCCCACTTGAAAATAATATGCAAATACTTGATGCAGCATGCGGTTCCGGGAAACAGGTGTTTTCTTTTTATGAAGAATTGG
>CAYPPV010000122.1:0-4214 GCA_964412705.1 uncultured Pelolinea sp.
CGGATTTAAAAGAACCGGATGTAGAAGGTGTGGATGTAGGAATTCTTGAAGGCGGCATCAACAATACTTTCAACGAGGAAGTGGCGAAGAAGATGCGCGAGCGGTCAAAGATTTTGATTGCTCTCGGTGACTGCGCGGTATTCGGTGGTGTCCCCGCTATGCGCAATTTCTTTACTCTTGAAGAAACACTTCGCAGGGCATATATCGAAACCCCCAGCACAGATTCGAGTGGCAAGATCCCTTCTTCTCCTGAACTCGCAACGCCAACCAAAGTGCGTGCGTTACACGAAGTGGTACCTGTGGATATCTTTATTCCAGGATGCCCTCCTGATGCTGATATCATCTTCTATGCATTGAGTGAGTTGGCTCAGGGGCGTATTCCCAAGCTTGAAGATAATAATATTATGTGGAATTAGAAAAGAGGTCTAAATGCCCGTTCAAAAAATTACAATTGAACCCGTCACCCGTATTGAAGGTCACGCAAAGGTTACCATCAACCTGAATGAAGACGGGACAGTAGACCATGCATATTTTCATGTAAACGAATTCAGGGGATTTGAAAAATTCTGTGAGGGGCGGATGATTTTTGAAATGCCCAACATCACCCCTCGCATATGCGGCATCTGTCCGGTTAGCCATCACCTTGCTTCAGCAAAAACAGCAGACATTGTAATGGGCTCTCCGCCTCCCAGAACAGCCTCCTTACTTCGGGAATTAATGCACATGGGCCAGATCATCCAAAGCCACGGGATGCACTTTTTCGAATTGGCTGGCCCTGATCTCATCCTCGGATTTGATGCCGATCCCGAAATACGAAATGTCGTCGGTCTCATTCAGAAAGATGCGAACTTGGCTCTTAAAGCTGTCGCACTGAGGAAATACGGCCAGGAAATCATCCGCATCGTTGGCGGACGTAGGATTCATCCATCCTTCGCAGTTCCCGGTGGTGTCAACAAGTCGCTTAAAGCAGAAGACCGTGACACCATTTTGAAAGAAATTGATGACATGATTGAAACCACCAAACTTGGAATTCAGATCTTCAAAACATGGGCGGAAGCTAACCAGGAAGACGTTGATAAATTTGCTGTATTTCCGACCGGCTATTTCGGTCTCGTCACTCCTGAGAACAGCCTTGAACTCTACCAGGGTGACATTCGCCTTGTGGATCGTGATGGTGGTGAACTGGAGAAGTTTGACGCGAATGATTATCTGGATTACATTGCTGAGCATGTAGAGGACTGGTCATACCTGAAATTCCCCTATTACAAGAAGATGGGGTATCCGGAGGGTGTATACCGGGTAGGTCCTCTCGGCCGTCTGAACGCCTCTAACCAGATTGATACACCTCTTGCAAACGAGGAATTTAAAAAATATCGCGCATTGAATGACTGGAAACCCATTGAAAATACACTTCATTTCCATTATGCCCGCCTGATTGAGACGCTTTTTGCGGTAGAAAAAGTCCGCATCCTGCTGGATGATCCGGATATTCTCGGGAAAGACATCTTGAATACAAAGCAGGATTTTAAAGGTGAAGGCGTTGGTGTAATTGAAGCTCCACGCGGTACTTTATTCCACCACTATGTGGCAAATGAAAACGGCCAGCTGGAAAAAGTAAACCTCATTGTGTCCACAGGTCACAATAACTGGGCAATGAGTGAGGCGGTTGATTCCGTTGCCAAAACCTACATCACCGGACCGAAAATCCATGAGGGGCTTCTAAACCGCGTGGAGGCAGCCATCCGGGCACATGATCCCTGCCTTTCCTGCTCCACCCACGCTGTCGGCAAGATGCCTATGATCGTCGACATCAAGGATTCCAATGGCACAGTAATTCAAACGCTGCGAAGGGAAGCTTAGCTAATCTAATAAATTAAGAGGCTGTCCCAAAAGGGCGGCCTCTCTTTTTATTGAATGGATTAAAATCAAAATGTTATGAAAAAATTACTCATTGTTGGATATGGAAATCCTGACCGGGGAGATGATGGGGTTGCATGGCATATACTGAAGGAACTGCTTAAAGAGCATAACCCGGATTTGGATGCGGAAGAGCTTCTTTCAGGAGATATTACATCTTTAGATGGAAATGCAGATACCTGGTTCAACCTTCAGCTTCTTCCAGAAATTTCAGAATTATTATCGAATTACGAAAAAGCAGTTTTTTTAGACGCACACACAGCAGAAATCGAGGCGGATGTTAACCTTGAAATAATTAAACCCGTTTATCTTAATTCCCCTTTCACCCATCATGTTACCCCATCAACTTGCCTGTCCCTCGCTGAATCCATCAGCGGGTATGCTCCTGAATCCTGGCTTCTTTCAATTCGGGGGTATGAATTCCAATTTAAAAGAGAATTGACAACACGAACAAGGGAGCTAGTCAGCAAGGCCAAGAAAGTTCTCAGGGAAGAATTTTTGGAATAATTATCATTTTTATAGTATTTTTATCTTAATAGTATAATATCGCCAATGCATGAATACGCTGTTACACAATCATTATTGGATACTGCCATGGAATATGCCCGGAAAAATGACGCGAAGAGAGTGTTATCTCTCAACCTGGTCATTGGAGAGCTTTCCGGCATCATTGATGAGAGCGTGCAGTTCTATTGGGACATGATCAGCGCAGATTCCATATGCAGAGATTCAAAATTGAACTTTGGGCATGTAAAGGCAAAACTGGTTTGTGGTGAGTGCGGAAATGAATTTTACATGGGCGAAGAGCTTACCCCATGCCCAAAATGCGGTTCCATGTCATTGAATGTCATTGCCGGGAAAGAATTCCGGCTGGAAAGCATCGAAATCGAAAAATGAAATCAGAAGTTATATGAGATGGTAAGAGAAAAAGTACAGATTGTTGAAAATATATTAAATGCGAACGATCAAATCGCAGAAGAGAACCGCGTATTTTTTGATAATCATGGGATTACTGCGCTAAATATTATGGCATCACCTGGTGCCGGCAAGACGAGCGTGATTCTGAAGACCATTGAATTGCTGAGCCATGAAATAAGGATGGCTGTAATTGAAGGGGATACAGCTCCTGTTACGATTGATGCCGATAAGATAAGCGGTGTGAATACGCCCGTGATTCAAATTAATTCATCAGGAAATTGCCATCTGGACGCTTTAATGATTCGCAATGGACTTATCCAGATGGATTTACAAGATATCAATCTGATTATCATTGAGAATATCGGCAACTTAATCTGCCCGGCGGCATTCGATCTCGGAGCCCATTCCAATGTGGTTATTGCCAGCCTGCCGGAAGGCGATGACAAACCTTACAAATACCCGAATATTTACAGGGGAATTGACTGCCTGTTATTAAATAAAATTGACCTGGAACCATATCTTGATTTTGATTTGGCATATTTTCAAAAAGGCATTGAAGCCCTTAATCCAGGCGTGAAGATTTTCCCTGTTTCCGCGAAAACTGGTGAGGGATTTGACAGCTGGATTTCCTGGTTGCAGGGAAGAATAAAAACCTGACAAATGAATCGCATTATTGGTAAAAAAATCCACATCGATGGAATCGTTCAGGGCGTGGGGTTTCGACCGTTTGTATATTCCACAGCTCGTGCTCTTAATATTTCTGGTTGGGTTCGCAATTCCTCCTCTGGCGTGGATATTATTGCAAATGGCCATGAAGAAAGGATGCAGGCGTTTATTAAAACACTGCGGGATAATCCCCCCCCGCTCTCGGTAATTGACTCCATTCACATCGCGGAAATAGACCCGGATGGTTTCGATTCTTTTGAGATCATTCCAAGCGATTCCGATACAGAAAAATTCGTTCCAATTTCTCCGGATGTGTCTATCTGTGATGACTGCCGCCGAGAGTTGTTTGATCCTTCTAACCGCCGATTCCGCTATCCCTTTATAAACTGCACCAATTGCGGACCGCGCTTCACTATCATAAAGGGCATTCCATATGACCGGGCGTTTACAACCATGAAGCCATTTGAAATGTGTGATTCATGCAGATTGGAATACGAGAATCCGATTGATCGCCGTTTTCATGCTCAACCCACAGCCTGCCCGGAATGTGGGCCCCGGATTTGGCTGGAAGATGATGAGGGAAACCACTTTCAGGAGGAAAATGGACTGAAAACCGCCCGCGTAATGATCAATGAAGGAAAGATCCTGGCAGTAAAAGGATTAGGCGGATTTCATTTGGCTTGTGACGTACACAATCAGCAAACAATTGAGGA
>CAYPPV010000123.1:0-4209 GCA_964412705.1 uncultured Pelolinea sp.
TCCACCTTTCACCGGGAAAGTCTTTTCTTCAACAATAACAGGCCAGTATTTAATTCGGTCCATCTTTGAAAGTGACAGAATCCAGGCATTCTCGCTCCCAATCAATATAGCTATACTTGCTTTGATTATTCCACTCGTGCTTTCTATCTCCCTCATGAGATATTTTCGGGTTGTTTCAATCATATTCAAATCAATTTCCAATTGATCCCGGAAATATTTTCCAAACACATTTTTAAGAATTCGCCTCTGGATGCTCGGGGCTGTTTTCTGAAAGGATTCCAGCCTCATTAATACTTTTCCCTTTTCCCCTTCCTCCACCATTTCGGTAAATTTATGTTCTGAAATATTGTCCAGATACTGCTTATCAATCTGGAGAATGTCAGACATCCGGAGGATGGTTTGCTTGATGTTGGGATTGTAATCTTCCATAAAAGGGATGAGTTCATGACGTATCCGGTTGCGCTTATAACGAATATCTCTATTGCTGGTATCCGTCATATACTCAAGCTGATTTTCACTGCAGTAATTTATGATTTCATTTCGCCAGGTATCCAGCATGGGCCTTACCAGGGGAATTTTGTCACTAAATTCACTGAATGCCAGATAATCCATTCCCGTGAGACCGTCCAGACCTGCACCCCTTATAAGATTCATCATGACTGTCTCTACCTGGTCGTCCGCATGATGAGCAGTGACTACCGCAGCTGCAGACCTCTCCAGTGCCGTTTTAAAGAGAAAATTGTAACGCGCAGATCTTGCCATCTCCTCGATACCTTTACCGGAAACTTTTGCCAATTCCCTGACTTCTATTGAATTTGAAATGAATTTTAATTTTCTCATTACGGTCTGGTTTTTAACAAATTTTTCTTCGGTCGCTGCCTCAGGACGAAGGTTATGGTTAAGGTGAGCGACGATGATTTCATAATTAAGTTTCGATAGAATATCCAGCAGACAGATGGAATCAGGCCCGCCTGAAACGCCAACGACGATCCTCGAGCCCGGTTTGATCTCACATCTTTCATAAAGATTGTTTTTTATACGGTCACTCAGCATAATAAAATTATAGCATTCGGCTGTAATTGGACTTTATAATGAACGTATGAGCAAAAATCCAAACGAGGAAAACGATTCCTTATTAATCAAATCGGCTGCTGATCTGCTGGTCCGTTCAAAGAAAGCGGTTGCTTTTACCGGCGCCGGGATATCCACGCATTCCGGCATTCCTGATTTTCGTTCGGCTGATAGCGGACTCTGGAACAGATATAACCCCTTCCAGGTTGCGTCACTGCATGCGTTTCGCGATGACCCTGAAAGTTTTTTTAATTGGATCAAACCGCTGGCAGAAACAGCAGAACTCGCCGAACCCAATCCGGCCCACACCGGTCTTGCGAAGATGGAAAAAGCAGGAATCATCCAAGCGGTCATCACACAGAACATTGATGGGCTGCACCAAAAAGCTGGCTCTGAGAAAGTTCTGGAACTGCATGGATCAGCGCGAACGGCCACCTGCCGAAACTGCGGGAGGATATACAATGAGGATTATTTTAAACAAACACTGTTGAAAGATGATCTCATCCCGGTCTGCGCAAACTGCGGGACGATCATCAAACCAGATGTGGTTTTATTTGGCGAAATGCTTCCTGAGGATACCTGGGATGCTGCCTTCAGACTCTGCCAAAAATCGGACTGCTTGATCGTTGTCGGGTCTTCCCTGGAAGTGTCCCCGGCAAACACGCTGCCGCAGACTGCTGTACAAAACGGAGCTCACCTGATTATCAACAATTTATCGCCCACACCGCTTGATGGATTGGCGGATATTATTCTTCAGATCGATGTGGCTGAAGGGATAGAAAAAATCTGGCAGGAAATGCGCTCCGGATAAAAATTCTAAATGCTTCCCCGCCTGCCAAACTGTCTCTCGAGCGTATTTACTGAAAGATGAATCATGGTTGGCCTTCCATGGGGGCAGGTCCGTGGCACCTTACATTTTTCCAGTCCGCGGACCAGCTTCTCCTGTTCCTGGATAGTCAGCACCTGCCCGCCTTTAACTGCCGCTCGTTTACAAATCCGGGTAACAATCCGGTTCTCTTTTTCTTGCTCAAGCACATCGCCATCTCCCTCATCCGGTTCGATTGCGCTGAGAAAAGCCTCTTTCGGGTCCATGTGGGCGATCACGGAAGGGATGGCGGTAATTTTGTATGCATCCGGTCCAAACGGCTTCAAAATGAATCCAAGCTTTTCCATCAATTCCACCTGGGAAGATGTCCATTCCAACAGACCGGACCCAAGATGTACTGTTGCGGGATCCAGCAGATATTGTGAGGTATTCTCGTTATCTAAACTTTGCACCAATTGTTCATAGAGCACTCGTTCATGTGCTGCATGCTGGTCAATCAAGTACAGGCCATCCGGACCCTCAGCCGCAATATAGGTGTTTCCGAGCTGACCGATTACCCGCAGCAAAGGCATTTCATTTATTTCCGGAAAACGGTCTGATTTTTCTCCAGTATCTTCGCCCGACGCTTCCGCGGTTATCTGATTCTCAATTTCAGGTAATGGGTGATCAATCCTATCTCTGCTCCAGATGGAATACGGGATGTCCGGTACGGAACCATACGCGGAAATGGTCTTCCTTACCGCGCTGTGAACCGCTCTAAACACCTGGTCTGGATGATTGAATTTAATTTCAGTCTTTGCAGGATGCACATTCACATCAATTTCTTCCGGTTCTAATTGAATCAACACAGCCGCCAAAGGATATCTCCCCACCATCAGCAGTCCGTGGTAAGCTCTTAAAACCGCCGCTGTCAGAGAACCGTCGCTCACGAGACGTCCGTTTACAGCGAAAAATATATCTTTGCGGTTGGAGCGGGTAATTGAAAGTGGGCTGATGAAACCTCTAATGTCAAAATTCTCATCACTGTATACGATCTCAAGCATTTGTTTCGCAGTGGCCAGATTGTACATTTTCTGAATCACTTCCCGGTAATCGCCCCCACCGCTCGCGAGAAGCACCTCTCTGTTATCCAGCACAAGTTTGAACTGAATATCTGGATAAACCAGCGCATACCTGTAAACCAGCTCGGAAATCAGGCGCTTTTCAGTTACGTCCTTTTTTAGAAATTTAAACCGCGCCGGGACGTTGAAAAAGAGGTTTTGTACAATGATTCTTGTTCCTGGCTTCATCCCCACCCTATTTTGAGCGATTTCCTTGCCGCCCTCCATCAGAAGTTCAACACCTGTTTCCCCGTCCCTGCTCCTGGTCGCCACTTGGAACCGGGACACAGCCGATATTGAAGCAAGCGCCTCCCCTCGAAAACCAAGGGAATCAATTCGGTAGAGATCGTCAATTTCTGAAATTTTGCTGGTTGAATATCTCTGGATAGCTGTCCTGACCTCAGTGGCCGGGATGCCGGTTCCATTATCCTCAACCAAGATACGCTCTTTTCCGGCTGCGTCCACTTCAATAGAAATACGCGTGGCACCCGCGTCGATCGCATTTTCTACCAATTCCTTTACAACCGAGACGGGGCGCTCAACCACCTCGCCCGCAGCGATCTTTGCAGCCAATTCCTCCGGAAGTATTCGTATGGTCATAAATTAATCATCCAAATTATAACCACCAGCAACGAATGGATTTCAAGTTATACTTCTTTCGGTGATTCACACCCTGATTTTTGACCTAGACAATACAATCTACCCCAAGAGCTGCGGGGTTATGGACTGCATCCGTGAGCGTATTATTTTGTATATGCGGGATAAGGTCGGAATAAATCCAGAGCTGATCCCGGCTTTGAGGGAAAAGTATTTGACAGAATTTGGCACTACCTTGGCCGGATTAAAAAGGGATTTCGAGATTGATAAGCAAAATTACCTTGATTTTGTCCATGATATTGACCTCAATCAGTTTCTGAAAAAGGAGCAGGCGCTCATCCAACTATTGTCAGGTTTTCATCAGCGAAAAGTAATATTCACAAGTGCCAATCTTGTCCACGCAGAAAGAGTTTTGGATTACCTTGAAATCAAAGAGCATTTTGAAAAGATCATTGATATTCAATCGACACATCCATATCTCAAGCCCCAACCGGACGCTTTTAATAAATTACTGAAGATACTTGATTACGAAACCTGGGATGGTTGTTTATTTATTGATGATCAATTAATAAATGTAACAACCGCACGAAATATCAGTCTGCAATCCATTCTTGT
>CAYPPV010000124.1:0-4191 GCA_964412705.1 uncultured Pelolinea sp.
ATATTTCCTGTGTGCATACGCATCAATTTGATTACTGCCCGGGTTTCGCGCTTGCGCAAGAATTGAATCCGGACCCCAAACATCCGCACAAGTCGTTGATTCCGGATAATATGCCCACAGTTGAAGGGTTCTTTTTGACTAATGTTAACGCAGATTTGGATATCACAGAAAACTGTGATGTGAATCTTGGCAACTGCCTTGTATCTTTAACCAAATGAATAATATTAATTGTTATATGTAGGAGGTCTTAATTGTCCAACAAAACCAAAACCATATTTATTGTCATCATGGGGCTGATCCTGTTAGCCATCGGAGTAGTTGCAGCTTACCTGCTGATTCAGCGCTCACAGGCGAGCCAGGTGCCGGTCGAAACGGAAGATTTTACCATCAAATCCAAAGTGGTTGTCACGACCCGCGATCTCTCACTGGGGGATACACTTGCAGGATCTGACGTAGAACTGGCCAGCGTGCCTGTTGAAGTTGCCCCGCGAACCGCTATCACATCTCTGGATGAGGTAATCGGGAAGATCATTAAAACCGACCTTGTCCAGGGAGAAATGGTCCTCTCGCATAACCTGGCCGACCCTACCAATAAAATAAAAGACCTGAGTTTTGTATTGAGCGATGATCATGTGCTCATGGCGTTTCCGGCTGAAGACTTGATGAGCCGGGAAAGCATGGTGCAGCGTGGAGATATAGTGGATATCTTCGCCACTTTCGAACAGGAAATCAGGTCTCTAGAGGAAGTGGCCGCTGTGGAAGGCGAACCCCAGGAGCCGGAAAAGAGGACTTTCACTGTGGATACCATGCAGCGAGTTGGCGTGACCGCCTTGGTCATGGATGTCATTCCGCAGGAATCTGGCACTGATATTGATCCGACTCAAAATGGCCAGGCTGCACCTGAACCTGCAACTAGAATCAGGGCTTACCTGCTGGCATTAAATCCAAGGGACGCCCTCATTTTGAAACATTTGAAAGATACCGAGGCAATATTTGATATCGTTTTACGGGCACCCACTTCAACAATACAATTTGACCTGACGCCTGTAACGGAAGAATATATCATTGAGTTCTACGGGCTTGAGATTTTACCTTAATGAAAGACGGAAGATGATGTATGGCAAATACAAGTAAAACAATAAATATACTCCTTGTTTCAAGAAATCATTCGGTTATCGCGGCAAGCCGTAAGGCCCTTGCAAGAGAAAAAAACATGAGGATTCTTGAAAAAGAGGTGACACCGGAGAATCTTTTCCCATTAATAAAGGAGACCCAGCCGGATACGATTCTCCTGGATTTTGGATTCCAGGAAAACCCGCTCGAATTGCTAAAGAAAATCGCTTCGGAAAGTTCAAAATGCGCATTGGTCGCCATTCTTTCAGAGACCGGGATTAACTATGCGGACAAAGTGGATCTTTCAGGAAAAGTGGGTTTCGTCCAGTACCCATATATTTCCGGCAACCTTGCTGCAACTATTAAAAATACATTGCAATCCTTGGATGGGGGTAATTCAACAATCTCTGAGTCATCTGTTCCGGAAACCGACATCCACCGCAAACATATATTTACCGTATACAGCCCGAAAGGAGGAGTGGGGACTACAACCACTGCTGTGAACCTCGCGATCGGAATGCATAAAGCATTGAAAGAAGACGTGCTGTTGGTTGACGGCAAACACTTATTTGGCCACGTCGCGCTTTACTGCAATATACGCAGCAATAATTCGATATCAGACCTGATCGCCCACGCCGGTATGCTTGATGAAAGACTAATCCGACAGGTCGCAGTGAAGCATGCTTCCGGCATTCATGTGCTTCCGGGTCCTTACTCGATCAGTGAAGCGCAAGGAATCAGACCGGAAGATCTGTATGAAGTCATTCAAGGTTTGCAGCAGGTCTTTTCGTACATCGTTGTTGATGGTGGAAATGGCCTAAATGAGAACACGGTCACTTATATGGATGCTTCGGGGAAAATTCTATTGGTGATCAACCCAGACCTGGCTTCCATGCGGGATGCGAGGCTTTTCTTGCAGATTGCCGGAAAGCTTTCCTACCCCAAGGATAAAATACTGCTCATCCTCAATATTACGGGAAGAAAAGCGGATGTAAAGAGGGAGGAGATTGAGAAAATCTTTAAAATGGAAATTTTCGGCAAAATTCCCGCTGACGAAGACCTGGCAATCAACTGCTTGAATGAGGGCGTACCAATTATTATCAAGAAACCGAAACACCCCATCAGCAATGCCTTTAATGATATTGCGAAAGAATTGATAAAAATTACAGAAGAAACATATTCTGGATGAAACACGTTAAAAAGAATAATTATAGATACAAGATACGAAAAGAAAGATAACCATAGAAATGACCTTTTTCAATCCGGATTTGATAAACTTGGTCCTGCTTGCAGTTTCCATTTTTAGTGTGATAGGGGGTATCGCGGTCGTTGTTTGGGTGTATAAGAAAGGACCTTTATCCAGGAGAATGGAGAGAATTTCCCAATTTGTTGCCTCCCCCACTTCCGTTGAAGATGACCAGGCAACGGCGACTTTGGCACCATCGTCTTTGCCAAACCTGGATACAGGCAAATTCAGAAATTGGGTTAATCAGTCGCTAGGCAGTCTTTCTTCTGAAAAACTGCAAATAAAAATATCCAGCGCCTATTGGCCGATAACGGACACGGAATTCATCTTGATTCGTGTTTTCAGTACTTTACTGGCATTCTTCATAGGATGGTTGGTTTCCAGAAATATTTTGGGAGGATTGCTCCTCGCAATCGTTGCTATTCTAGTTCCCAATATTCTACTGGATAGGGCGATTGCCCAGCGCCAGAAGAAATTTCAAACCCAGTTACTGGATGTCTTAATCATGATCAAGGGAGCTGTCCAGGCAGGATATAGTTTGCTGCAATCTTTGGACCTAGCGATCAAAGAAATTCCAGCTCCCGCCTCTGAAGAATTTGGGAGAGTGTTGAGAGAAACCAGCCTGGGAATCTCTCTTGAGAATGCTCTGACGAATCTGGCGGAAAGAATGAAAAATGATGACCTTCAGATCGTGGTAACAGCCATTATTATCAATACACAGGTTGGAGGTAATCTTTCCACTGTCTTGGAAGCCACGATTTCCACTATCCGTGACCGGGTGCAGCTGATGGGAGAGATCCGTTCTCTTACATCCTATTCCCGGTTTGTGGGAAGCCTTTTATCACTAATGCCGTTTGCATTGGCTGCTGTTCTTTTTTTGATGTCACCTGATTATTTTAGTACTGTAAAAACCTCTTCACTCACCCAAATCATTTTTGGAATAGCATTTATGGGAATTGTTATTGGAAATATCTGGATACGGCGAACAATGAAAATTAGAGTATGAACCATGGCGAATTTTTTCAATTTAAGCGAAATGAATCTTAATTTGGTTCTACCTGCTGTTGTTGGTGCGGTGCTTGTTTTTGGCCTGACAATCTACTGGATTGTCAGCAGGTTAAAAAGGGCAAAGAAGATATCCGCCAGGATGGACCAATTTGTCGCTTCATCAGAGGAATTAAAGGACGATACAACTGAGAAAAAGCAAATAATTTCGCGTGAAATCGAGGGATCATTATTCAGCCGCACAATCGTCAGCTGGATGAATAGTATTGTTCAGTACCTGGCGAGATTTACGCCTGAAAAGATGGCAGTCAACCTGGAACATAATTTGACGATTGCTGGGAATCCATACAATCTGCACGCAGCTACTTTTTTCACAATCAGACTGCTGGTGTTTTTCGCGGGAGTATTCGTGGCGTTCCTGCTTAACAGGGATCTGAGAAATTTCAATACCACCCAATTGCTGTTGGGCGTATTGATCATCGCTGTCAGTTGGTTTTTGCCGGTCATGTGGCTTAAATCCAAGGTAACAAACAGGCAGAATGAGATCAGCCTGGGCCTGCCGGACGCGCTGGATATGCTCTCAGTGTGTGCCAGCGCTGGCCTGGGGTTTGACCAATCCCTGCAGAAAATAAGCAACTATTGGAAAACGGAATTGGGGAAGGAGCTGAGACGCGTAACCCAGGAGATGGAACTGGGAGTTTCACGCTCAGATGCTTTAAGGAATTTAAGCGGCCGGTTGGAAGTGGATGAACTCACACAGTTTGTTGCCATAATTGTGCAGGCGGAAAAGATCGGCTTGAGCTATGCCGATGTGCTTCACAGCCAGG
>CAYPPV010000125.1:0-4099 GCA_964412705.1 uncultured Pelolinea sp.
ATAAAACCTCATTTTCTAAAAATATTAATCCCTAGCAGATGATTTCTTTATAAAATGAAGATTAGAAATGGATTCACTTCATGGAAAATAGCTTAGTTGTTCTTAGAAAAATTCTTAAATGGCTGGATGAAGGCAAGCGTGCAGCTATTGCCACGGTTGTTTCAAAAACAGGGTCAGGCATGCGGGAAATTGGTGCCAAAATGGGCATTTCGTCATTGATGGAAATTACCGGTTCTGTCAGCGGCGGCTGTGTGGAATCAGCTGTAGTGCATGAGGCACTTGAATCAATGAAATCCGGTGAAATTAAGCTTGTTGATTATGGCATTTCAGATAAAACCGCATGGAATATCGGCCTGATCTGCGGCGGAACAATCCGTGTGCTCATTCAACCCATAACGAAAAATGAAGCCGAATGGAACTGCACCAAAGTTAAAAATGAAACCGCATTAATTGAAAAGCGAGAAACGTTCTCTACCGTGACAGTACTTGAGGGAAATTTCCGGGGAAATCTGGTTATTTGCGACAAAGACCAGGATCATCAAATAACCAAAAAATATACATGGTGGTCTGATGCATTGCTTGAAAGGGTATTTGAAATGCGGGAGAGAGAAGAGTCCGGAATAGTATCGCTGGAAAATACCAGCTTCTATATCGATACCATTCTTCCCCAACCCCGCCTGGTAATCATCGGAGCCGCTCATGTTTCCATCCCGCTAGTAAAAATCGCAAAAGTTGCCGGATATTGTACGGTGGTGATTGATCCCCGCCGGGCTTTTTTAAACCGTGACCGTTTTCCGGAGGTTGATGAAATCCTGGTTGAATGGCCTCAAAAGGCAATCCAAAAAATCTGTCTATCCAAAAATGATTTCTTGCTCGTTCTCAGTCATGATGACAAAATAGACTTTCCCGCCTTGGAAGAGGGGCTTTCAAAAGGTGTGCGCTATATCGGGATGCTTTCCTCGAGAAAAACCAGGAATAACCGCTGTAAAAAATTGGCAGCGGCGGGTTTTTCACGGGACAATCTCGTAAATATCCGCGCACCAGTTGGTCTGGATATCGGGGCGAAAACATCCGAGGAAATCGCTATTGCCATCTTGGGTGAAATCACCGCCTTCAGGCATAGAAGAAAACCCTAATTCCTTCTTCAGCTCAGCTGATTCTTTGATAGTTCCGTATAGCGTTTACCAATTCAATTACAACGGTGAGCAGGAGCAGGCCGAAAAGCGCGATCAGGGCGATATTTACCACGCCCGCCAAATTTTCGGGAAGATCCAGGGGGAATACACTCCGAAAAACAAAAACCGAAACAGCTGAGAAGATATTTGCTATCGCCTGCATTAAATTCTTATACCAGGTTGGGTCGAAGAACAGGAAGGTGAAATTGATAAACATGGATACACCTAGTGACAGGTTGATTGCCCAACATGTCTGCTGGAAGCTTTCATTCAGGAACGGGACGTTCCAGTTCAGCAGATTGTTTGCCGCATAAATCATGGCCGCATTAACAATAATTGCGATGAAATAACCAAATCTTCTTGCTCCAGTTGGTTGTGTGTTTTGATTCATTTTAAAAAAAACCTCCTTGTTTGGATATGAGTTTAAATCAATTTGAATATTACAATAAAATGGTTGATATGGATGATAGATTATTTTAGAATGCAGATCCCTGAATTGAACATTACAGTCGAGGATGTATTAATCGGGCAAGGCGCTGATCCGGAGAAGATTTCCGTCAGTCGGGACTATCTCTTTGCCATTGCTGAAAAGGCAATGGAAATGGGGGCAGGGTTGATTGAACTTCGCCTTTTCTGTAGAAAATTACCGGTCGTATCTTTTATAGATGATGAAATCCTGCTGGAGGAAGGATGGAAGATCAACCATTCCAGACTGTTGCACCTCATGCCACATGCTGATTTCATCTATTTCATTATCGCTACCATAGGTCGTAAACTGGAGGACCTTTCCTCTGAGATGTTCCAGACCGATATTTCCCTTTCCCTTGCATTGGATGGGCTGGCGAATGTTGTGGTGGATAAATTAACCCATGCTGCTTACAATCAAATTGAGGATGAGTCAAGACAAGAGGAAATGCAGGCGAGTATTCCGGTGGGACCGGGTTCAAAATACTGGAGGGTGGAAGCAGGACAACCAGTTATTTTTGGGGTAGTGAAACCCGATCCGGATGTCATACAGCTGACTGAAAGCAGTCTGATGATACCGCGCAAATCAAATTCATTCATTGTGGGGATTGGTGATACCATGCCTGAACATGGAACTGCCTGTGAATATTGTGATTTAAAGGATTCCTGCAGATACAAGCTCAGGAAACGTTGAAAATTCTACTCTCCGGCGTAGATAATCGCTTGGTTCCCCAGCGCATTCCATCGCTCCATGAATGTGGAAGTTTTTACATTGTATGTCCATTCGCTGTCTATAACAGTAAGTACATTCATGTTGTATCCTGTGACTATCCAGGTGTGTTCGAAACGGGCAACTTTGGTTGTGTTTCCGTTTGATGCTGTGTAATCTATAGTATCGATTGCAAAGGGTAGATTCACGATCCAAACAATCACAGGCCGACCGGAAGCAATCTCGGATTTGATCTGGCCAAGCTCCCAGTTTCTTACCGCTTTGGCGGGAACGCCGAAATCATTAAGAACGTCCGCTACCGGACCCGCATGGACACCGTAATCGTCCGGCGGGAACTGCCCCATGGAACCATTGATGTAGCCCACGAATCCTTCTTCCGGATCATCCGATACAGGCATGCGGTCCATGAATTCGGTACGGTCGACTTCGTAGCCGAAGTATCTTGCCCAGTCTGATGCCGCCTGCGCTTCGCAGTCCAGCGTGTAGTATTGTGGCGATCCGAATACACCGGAAACGCTTGCTGAGGGTGGGATTTCTTTAATTTCCTTTCTGGAATCTGGCTGCGGCGTGGGCGTAAGAAAAGGTTCGCCTGACCCCATGTTTGCGGCAACTTGTTTGATAACTGTATCTTCTTTTGAAATTTCCTTGACTGGTTTTTGCTCTTCAATATCTTTATTCTGATTAGGTAAAAATGGTGTGGGTGTGGGTCTGCTGAAATGTTTTATGTTATCTGAAAGATGTTTAATCTGCAGGTTATCAAGAAATAACGCAATCACGGGCGAGGTGCGTGGAACAGCAATAAAGACCATCGCGCTGGTCGTCAGGCACAGCAGCAATGCAAAAAAAATGCCGAATGCGGTAAAAAACGAAGATGAACTGCCGCGGTTGTTTTTATCTTCCATTTGGTTAAACCATTGCAATTTTCCTGCCATTGTTCAAGGTTTTTTATTTTAACGATGAAAAAAGGTTTTTGGTTTCAGACGGAAATTATTTTATTTTAATTACTTTTTCTCGCATTATAAGAATAATATAAAAGGCCGCTCTTTAGAAGGGCGACCTGTAAATCTTCAAAATTAATATCTATTCTTTATCTTCCGGCGATTCTTCGATTTCCCCTTTGCCATCATCGGATTCATAAAATGGGGTGAGTGCACCCAAAGCTTGCTCGCGGACAGCGTTCTCAATTTCAGCCATAATTTCCTTATTCTGTTTCAGGAATTCCTTCGAATTTTCCCTCCCCTGACCTAGGCGGACATCTCCGTAGGAATAAAAAGAACCGCGTTTTTCAATTACTTCCAGAGAGGTGCCGAGGTCCAGTATGTCACCTGATCTCGAAATCCCTTCATCATACATAATGTCAAATTCCGCGGTTTTGAAAGGAGCGGCAACCTTGTTTTTCACAACGCGTACACGCACCCGGTTTCCCGTGATCTCTGAACCGGATTTAATGGACTGGATTCGACGCACATCAAGGCGAACCGATGCGTAAAATTTCAGCGCCAGACCGCCTGGCGTGGTTTCCGGGCTGCCGAAATACACACCGATTTTCTGGCGAATCTGGTTGGTAAAAACCACAGCGGTGCGGGTCTGGGATATCGCTCCCGAGAGTTTCCGCAAGGCCTGGGACATCAGACGCGCCTGCATGCCCATGGTTGCGTCGCCCATATCCCCCTCGATCTCCGCGCGAGGAACAAGCGCGGCAACCGAGTCAATCATCACCAGGTCCAAA
>CAYPPV010000126.1:0-4089 GCA_964412705.1 uncultured Pelolinea sp.
TAGGGTGGGAATTGTCTGTCCTGACTGTTCTGGTGTTGATGGCAGGGATAATTCTTGGCAGTCTCTATTACGCGCTGACGGCCAGTGCCTCACTCCAAACCAGAGATCCGGTGAAAACAGGAAATTTTTTCAGGCAATTTGTCCAAATCATCGTTCTAAATCTAATGTTGTTGGCAGGATTGGCTGTACTGCTCATCCCGCTCATGTGCCTAATGACTTTTCTTTTATATATGCTTCCATCACTTGGGACAATTCCGATCATTCTTTTTGGGCTGGCTTTGGTCTGGGTATTGTTTCCCCTGTCCTTTTCTCCCCATGGAATTATCGCAAAGCAGCTTAATGCCTCCAAATCGGCAGTTACATCAATACGCATCGTGCGATTATTGGCGGGACCGGCTGGCTTTTTCTTCATACTGGCCATCTTGCTGTCTGAAGGTTTGAATGCGCTCTGGCTGACACCACCGACTGAAAGCTGGATGCTCCTGGTCGGGATTTTTGGCCATGGGTTCATATCCAGCGGGATTCTGGCTGCGACCTTTATTTACTACAGGGATGGTTACGATTGGTTCATGAGCCAGCTGGCTGGCAAAGAAAACAAAACCCGGCCGACTATTTCATAGGGACATCCATTAAAATTATATTCAGGAGATATTTGTGGCAAATTCGGCAGTTAAGTTAAGTTCGTACGGCGCAAAAGATATCCAGGTTCTGGAAGGCCTTGAGGCGGTCCGGCGCAGACCCGGCATGTATGTGGGCGGCACGGACCAAAAGGCACTCCACCACCTGGTTTATGAGGTTGTTGACAACTCAATTGATGAAGCCCTCGCGGGGGCATGCGACCGGATCTCAATCACTATTCATGCAGACAAGAGCGTGACTGTGGAAGATAACGGCCGGGGGATTCCGGTGGACCCCCATCCGGAGAGGAAAGTATCGGCTCTGGAAGTGGTCATGACAACTCTCCACGCGGGCGGTAAATTTGGCGGTTCAAGTTACAAGGTTTCGGGCGGGCTGCACGGTGTAGGCGTTTCAGCGGTCAATGCGCTATCTGAATGGTGTGAAGTTGAGGTAAAACGTGATGGCAAAATCTACTTTCAGCGCTATGAACGCGGCCGGCCGGTGGAAGCCGTTAAGGAAATCGGTAAATCGAAATTGAGCGAAACCGGCAACAAAACCACCTTCCGTTTTGACCCGCAGATCTTCAAGGATGATATTGATTACCGATTCGAGACGTTGGCACAGCGCTTCCGCGAAATGGCGTTCGTAACCAGGCGGGTGGAGATCAGTCTGGTTGATGAGCGTGTGGACCCGAACCGGAGCATGACGTTTTATTTTGAAGGCGGCATCATTTCTTTCGTTAAATATCTAAACCGCAACCGGGCTGTGCTCCATGATGTGTTCTTTGTTGAAAAGGAAATGGACGGCATTGGCATTGAAGCGGCGGTTCAGTACACGGATGCGTATTCTGAGTCGGTATACTGTTTTGCCAACACGATTAATACGGTGGATGGGGGCACCCATCTCACCGGGTTCAAATCAGCCACCACGCGCGTGTTGAATGATTATGCACGCAAGAACAGCCTGATCAAGGACACGGATCCAAATTTCACCGGCGATGACACACGGGAAGGCATGACAGCCATTATCAGCATCAAACACCCGGACCCGCAGTTCGAGAGCCAAACAAAGGTCAAGCTGATGAATACAGATGTACAGACTTATACTACGCAGATCGTGTATGAGGCGTTCGGTGAATTCCTGGAAGAAAACCCGTCTGCTGCCAAAGCGATCATCCGGAAGTGCCTGACCTCCGCAAGGGCAAGAGACGCGGCGCGCAAGGCCCGTGACCTGATCATCAGGAAATCGGCGCTCGAGAGCATGACGCTCCCAGGAAAACTGGCTGATTGTTCAGACCGTAACCCGGAACGGACAGAACTGTACATCGTTGAGGGAGACAGCGCAGGCGGCTCGGCCAAACAGGGACGAGACCGACACTTCCAGGCCATCCTGCCATTACGCGGGAAGATCCTGAACACGGAACGCGCCAGGCTGGATAAGATTCTTTCCAATAAGGAAGTAAAATCTTTGATTTCTGCGCTTGGTACGGGCATTGGAGAGTCTTTTAGTCTGTCAGGGCTTCGTTATGGCAAGGTGATTATCATGACGGACGCGGATGTTGATGGCAGCCATATCCGAACCCTGCTCCTAACCTTTTTCTTCCGCTATATGCCCCAGCTGATTGAGGCCGGACACCTTTACATAGCCCAGCCGCCCCTCTATCTGCTGTCTTATAAAAAGAAAAGCCGCTATGCTTATACGGAAGACCAGAAGGAGCAGATAATCAAGGAAATGGGCGCGAAGGAAGAAAAAATCAATATCCAGCGGTACAAGGGGTTGGGCGAGATGAACCCTGACCAGCTGTGGGATACCACCATGAACCCGACCAACCGCACGCTTTTATTGGTCATGGTCGAGGATGCAGCAGAGGCGGACCGCACGTTCGATATGCTGATGGGATCATCCGTTCCGCCAAGAAAGCGCTTTATTCAAACCCATGCCAAGATGGTGCGGAATTTGGATATATGAAAATTAGGAAAAATTTTGGAAGAGGCGGTAAATTTTCACCGCCTTTTTAATGTCTGATTACCGGTATTTTCTAATTTGATTTCTATTGGAAGTTAACAAGAATCCCGCCATCCGCGACGAGCGTGGATCCGGTGCACCATTCCGCTTCGTCTGAAGCAAAGAAAAGGACAGGTCCCACAAGGTCTTCCGGCTGGCCGATCCGCCTGAGGGGTGTCCGCTTGATGAAGTAATCTCTCTTTTCCTGGTCCGCCAGGTCTTCCTTATTAATGTCTGTCTCTACCGGCCCCGGCATCACCACATTGCAGTTTATTCCGTGCGGTCCCAGGGCGATGGCCATGGATGCATTCAGCAGATTGATGCCGGCTTTTGTTGCGCAGTAATGCGCTTGCTGTGCTCCGCCTACAATTGAAGAAATTGAACCGATGCTTACTATTTTCCCTTTGATACCGCGTTCGATCATAGATTGCGCGGCTGCCTGGGAACACAGAAAAACTCCCTTTAGATTCACATCCATCACCCGTTCCCACATGTCTTCAGGAATATTCAGGAAATCCTCGAAAGGGCAGATACCTGCCACATTGACAAGAATGTGAATTTCATCAAATTTTGCCAATGCGGTTTCAATTAAATTTTCTACATCATTCTTGCTGGATACATCTGTTTTCACAAAAATGCACTCAGCCCCCGTTTCCTTTAACCGCTTTTCAGCATTTTTTCCTTCATTTTCCAAAATATCGGCAATTACAACCCTTGCCCCCT
Organism: uncultured Pelolinea sp.; assembly: GCA_964412705.1. Classification (GTDB taxonomy): domain Bacteria; phylum Chloroflexota; class Anaerolineae; order Anaerolineales; family Anaerolineaceae; genus Pelolinea. Next base: position 3,346 of record CAYPPV010000126.1, read on the forward strand.
CCTCAGCGAAACCTGAGGCAATTGCATTGCCGATTCCTCTAGCTCCCCCTGTTACGATAACTGTTTTTTTATCAAATCGCATCCTTTTCTCTCCTTTCCATCAGAATGTTGATAAGTATATATATATCAATAAGGCGTTCCTTCGTTCAGTGCCTTGCTAACAAATTCTGGTATAGCTGATAGGTATCATCAGATGGCTGCACGCCAATATGGTCCCTGAGATTCGAGGAGCAAAGATCGAATTGTCTGGAGATGCCTGCCTGATTGCCCATTTCCGCGTATATTTCCATGGCCAGGCGATGCAGTTCTTCATTGCAGGGATCATGGTTGAGCGCTTCCTGAATGCATTCCAAGCCCTCAATGAATTTCTCTTGTTCATTCTTCAATCTGACAAATTCCTTTACGCATTCGAGGTAAAGATCCAGATAACGCTGCCGGTCGGGTTCCGGCCAAACCTCGCCAATTTCTGGCAGATACGGCCCCCTATAAATTTTTATCGCTCTTGAGAGGAACGCCTTCTTTTCCTGTTTTTTCTCCGATAGGTGCGCTTTTTCAATCCATGTAAGGAAATTTTGCACATCATATTCATAATCTATAGAACGGTTGAATTGATAGTAATTATCCTTAAATTGAACAGTGTTTGTACCAACCGCGTGTCTCATGCGGTAGATGGCATTTTTAAAACGCAGTTTTAGTTCCGCGGGAGTGGATTCCGGCCAGAATATTAATCCAACTTCTTCTTTT
>CAYPPV010000127.1:0-4086 GCA_964412705.1 uncultured Pelolinea sp.
AATTAAACTAAAAACCATTCAGGATTGTTGATAGTCCAGCCAATTCAGCTGTTAGTCTCTGTATAAGATTTCCTAATTTTTCGAAAAAATTATTATTCGGGAAGAACAAGTGCCTATATGAAAAAAGGCTAGAAAAATGAGTAATTTTTTCTTTCGAGGGATATCAATGTGAGATCGTCCGCCTGAACAGCGCTTTTCTGAAAATCAAAAAATTTCTCTTCAAGATATTGAATCAAATCTGTATAAGGTTTAGAGATATAACTGTATAGATTATTGACCAATCTTTCCTCTCCAAAAAAATCACCCTCGGGGTTCCTCATCTCAGTCACGCCGTCCGTGTACATGAGCACAATATCACCAGGTTGGAGAATGAATGATTCATTTTTAAGCTGAAGTGTTTCGCTCACTCCAAGGGGCATTCCGCCTTTTCTCAACCATTCCACATATTTTGATCCTTTTCGCAAGCATAGAGGTTGGTTGTGTCCGGCATTCGCATAATTTATTTGCCCGGTTATGAGGTCTACAACCGCATAAACACAGGTGACGAATAATCCCTCTCGAGAATTATTGAGAAGTATCCTGTTCACTCTGCCGAGGGTCTCATCCGGGTCCCAACCCTCTATCGCTTCAGCATGCAGGAGTGTCCGGGCAACAGTCATATATAGCGCGGCAGGCAGGCCTTTATCCGACACATCAGCGACAAGTATTCCCAATTTGTTGTCAGCCAGATAAAAAGCATCATAGAAATCTCCACCAACCTGTTTGGCTGGCAGCCATTTTGCAGAAATATTCCAGCCTGTAATAATTGGAATTTTTTTGGGTAAAAACGTTCTTTGAATTTCATGGGCAAGCTGGAGTTCTTTTTTCAGCCGCTCTGATTCAATCATTTCATTTTTTAACTTTTCGTTTTGGAAAGCCATGGATATATGGCTTGAGATGCCGCTGAGGATTTCAACCTTTTTTACCCGATATTCGAAGTTATGTTCTGATTCCTGGACAACAAGTATTCCAAAACGATCCTCCCGTGAAAAAAGAGGAAATATAATCAACATGGGTTCATTAAATGTCAGGTGATTTTCTTCAGCAATTATGTCTTCTTCCTTTAACGAAACCCATTTCTGAACTGGATCGCCATTCAACCGGAAGAAAACAGGGCTTTCAGATTCAATTATCCTTGAGAAAATGCTGCGGTTTTTTAGATTAATTGAATTTGGAAGTTTTTTTAATGACCGCTTCCACTCCAGGCTGGTTTTTGATCTTAGGATTAATCGTTGGCGGTTTTTCGAAAGTTCATATACAAAAGAAGTATCTACACCCACAACAAGTGGAAGTAAATGGAGGATGTTTTCCAAAGTAAAGTTTAATTCTGAGGATGCTGCAACCATTTCCGCCGCCTGCAGAAGAACTGTATTGATATAAGCTTCATTTTCTCGAGATTCCGCCAAGCGCACGTTTTCAATCGCAACGGCAACCTGTTTGGAAGTTGACACCAGCGCATCAAGGAGCGACACACCTTCTTCTGACGAACCTTCCTTGCCCACATGGTCCACCAGCATGATTCCATAATCCTTGCCCCTGGTTGATATTGGTATCACATGGCAGTATGGTGCTTTTCCTTTGTTTTCATCCTCCCAGCCAAGCAATTCGCCGTCTATTGATTGTGGATTCTCCGTCAATAATGCTTCATCAAAGGCAGCCATTCCTGGATTTGTAAAAGGCAGCATAGCTAACTTTCCTTTCTCTCCTTGATCAAACCCATAGTTCGCTTGCAGAATATATTCCTGCCTTGACGCATTTTTAAGATATATTGCGCATTTCTCAACGCCCGTCAACAGCGTGATCGTGCGAACCGCCTCTTCCAATAAATTTTCCACACTGTCTGTCCGCTTGGCCGCATCAGATATTTGCAGCATCAATGTAGTTGCCCAAGCCTGCTCTAGAAGATCGTCAAAAAGCACCGCGTTGTGAATTGCCAGCGCCGCGTAATCTGCCAGACTTTCCAACACCATCACATCGTTTTCATGAAAGCGGTTTCTTTGATCACTGAGAAGTTCCAAAACTCCCACTAATTTTGCCTCAACCAGCAAAGGCAAACATAATTCAGAACGGGTGTCTTCCAACCCGCTGACCAAGCGATAGCGGTTATCCTGAAGGACATCCTGGGAAAGGATTCTTTCAGCATTCAGCGCGCAGGTCCCCACCAACCCCTCACCAAAAGAAATGCCATTCCCCTGAGTCAGTTCCTCCAGCTGCATTTTTAATAAATCTTTTCCAGCACTTGAACGATAGATTAGTTTAAAATTTTCATTATCAGCGGTATAAAGAACGACAAAAAGCAAATTAAAAGTAGACTGGATCAACTCAACAATGCGTGGAAAGAGTTTTTTAGTATCTCTTATCTGAACAATACTGCTGCTTACGGCCCGCACCAACTCAATCTGGTCAAGCCGCCAATCCTTCACTTTTGTCTGCCTAGTCAGATCCAGAATTTGGCCAAGATATATACCCACATTCTGTAAAAGAAGAATATCCTGGTCTCCAATCTTTTGTTTATCAAAAAATTCGACACAGATGTAGCCTATCAAACAGGACAGGTTGGTTAAAGGGATATTTATTTTTTGATAAGTACCGGGGTTTTCAAGAAATTCAACCTCCTGCAAAGAGCTTTTTTTGATGAAATTTATTGGAAAGGAATGAAAATCTTTTGGTTTTTGGCTGGAATGCGGCATTGAATGAAAATCTTCGCTAAGAAAAATATTTACCATTCCCCCAGTGATTATTGCGATTTTCTCTTTAAGAATAACTGCCTGATCAAGTACATCGTTTGATGAGACAAGTTCATCCCCGATTCTGATCAGTTCATTCCAGATATGATCGGTTGACCTTAAGAAATCCGCGGCCAAATCCACCGCACTTTCATCATATACAGTTCAGCTTGGACGCATGTGTTTTAACCATTGTAAGAATATTTCCCCCATGGCCATTGAACGAAAACTTGACAGAATCCATCAGCGAATTCATGAAATGAAGACCCAAACCACGAATTTTTCGATTCTTTATATCTGTTTGCATATCCGGATAATCAACCAAAGCTGGGTTAAATGGTTTACCGAAATCCCGGATAATAATTTCCAATTCTCCTTTTGAAGCGCGATACGAACATTCTATATTGCCGAGATTTTCACCGCCATATGCATGATCAATAATGTTCGATGCCGCCTCATCTACTGCCATTTGAACTTCATATACGGCTTTTTCATCCAGTCCAGCTTTCTCTGCTGCAGATTTGTAGAAATTTCTGATCGCATCCAGACTAGAATAATTTCCCGGAAATGTTTCAAATTCCATATTTTGTAAATCAGAAACTGCCTACTGCCGCGGTGGAATCTTCAAATATTTTGAAATATGGGATGAAACCAGCTAAATCCAGCGCATTATGAATCCGCTCCGGCACCTCCGCCAGAACCACTTCCCCCCGGTTAAAGCGTTTGCACTTCTTTTGCGCATTCACCAGCACCCAAAGCCCCGCGCTAGAAATAAAATCAACATCTGAGAAGTCTAAAACGAGTTTGTAATTTCCTTCTTCTGTAATTTCGTTAATCTCCTTCTGTAATTCCGGGGTGGTCGCGCTGTCAATTCGTCCCCGCAATTTAAGCAGGACACATCTTTTTAATTTACTTTTTTTGATATCCATGGGCTTTTCCTTCGAAATATAGATTTTGTATAAATACGAAAGCAGATTATAACACGCGAGATTTTAGTTAATGGCAAACTAAAAAGCCAACCTTACGATTTGCGGATGGTATGGTAAAATCTCTACCTTGTCCATCAATTGGGCATTTGGTATAATCGGATGGCTGTACCTTAAATTTTTAATTTAAGCAGGCCGACGTAGCTCAAACGGCAGAGCAACCGCCTTGTAAGTGGTAGGTTACGGGTTCGATTCCCGTCGTCGGCTCAGTTGTGAACAAGCAAGTGAGCATGCTCCAGGTCTCTGGAACTTCTCATTTGCCTGCCTACAACCGGTAGTTTGGACGGTTACCCAAGTGGCCAAAGGGGACTGACTGTAAATCAGTTGGCGAACGC
>CAYPPV010000128.1:0-550 GCA_964412705.1 uncultured Pelolinea sp.
TTCGGGAACCGAACGCCCAGGTCCGCGAGCAATCCGTGTAATGCAATACGTGCAGGCATTGTCACAACCATCCTGCACCTTGATAAACGCGCGCGTCCTTTTTCTCTTGCCAGGCAAGGGTTTTCTTGAAAAATCACCAATTAAAGAAAATTTTTCTTCACCAAGAATTTCTTTGACAATCTTTTCTTTATCAATATTTGTTGTAATTTGCGCCACCCCGGGTAATTCTGATACCGCAGCCGGGTCTACCGTTGCATAACACCCTGTGGCAATAATTTTCGCATAACTGGACCTAGCTGCACGCCGGATTTTCTTTCTTGAATCAGCCGCCGCAGATGCGGTTACCGCGCAAGTATTGATGATAATCAAATCAGCTTCAGCAGGGTCAGAAGTTATCTCGTTACCTGCCGCCCTGAATTCCGCTGCCATCTTTTCAATCTCGCTCTGGTTCAGCCGGCAGCCAACCATGTCAAAAAAAATCTTCATAGGTTACGGATAAGTTACCGCCAGGTTATCAAACAAAACGGTTGATCCTGATTTTTCGAGAAAA
>CAYPPV010000128.1:560-4082 GCA_964412705.1 uncultured Pelolinea sp.
CTGATTGCTCATATGTACCTGTTATTAAACCGATCTTCCCCTCGGATAAAGCACTGTTTTCGACCACAGCCAGTTGATTTCCATTTACCGAGAGGGAAAGCGTATTGCCAGCGCACACAGCCTTAATAATATTTGTATCTTCCCCCTGTTTGATGATACCGGAATATTGCATATTTTCTGAAGATAGCAAATCATATATGCCATTCTCAACTTTATAGATACCATAATAACCGTCTGAGGAAATAATCAACCCATAATAATTACCGGCATCTGTGTATCTACAAATGACACCAAAAAAATTATTGTCCGGTCCTGATATTTTCTCCGCAGTGATAGAAATTTCGGCATCGGTATAAATATGGCTAATGGTTGAAATCTGGTTTTTCTGTTCATCTTCAACTAGAAAAACCAAGCCATTTTTATAAAAGCTGACAGCCGAACCATCAGTATCCTGATAAATTTCCCAATTCTGTTTATGATCCTCAAAATCATCCAGCAACAGAACATCTCCACTCTGGTATGGCCGGATTGTGATTCCGCAGGATGTCATTAAGAAAATCGTTACGGCGGTAAAAAGTCTTAATAAATTTTCCATATAGTTAAATGCATTTTTAAATGTATTATATTTTATAAGCATTATCAGTATTGATAGAATGGAAATTCTTGACATTCGAAATTATTGGTGTTACCCTCAAATCGTAGATAAACAATGAGTAAGATTCTGGTATTTTCCCTGATTCATTTTCAAACATAAAAGGTGATCCTATGTCAGAAAGAAAAACAGGAACCATCAAATGGTTTGACCCTGCGAAAGGTTACGGTTTCATTGGCCGCGAGAGCGAGGAGGATATATTTGTTCATTACACCTCCATCCAAATGGACGGATTCAAAACATTGAAAGTGGGGCAGATTGTTGAATTCGAAATCGAAGAAGGACCTAAAGGACTTCAGGCTATTAGCGTAATTCCTGTCTCCTGATTTTCCGAAATATCTTAATTTCCCCCATGATTCAGCCAATATCCGATTAATTTGACATACTCCAGTATTGTGTAACGCCACCCTTGCGGATTCAAGAACCAGGAAGGGGAACTGTACCAGGAATTCCTTACCGGACGGATATAGATTTCTATTGGGTTTTCAGAAAAAACATCGTTAAAAATAATTGAAGCACGTTTTGTGTGATAGGGATCTGTTACAACGATGGCCGAAGAAAATTGCCTTCGCTCCAGCAACTGCTTTACTGCCACAGCTTCATCTAAAGTGCTGCTCACCTCGATACTGGTTACAAGGATATTCCCCGCAGGAACACCGTTGTTCATCAATTGGATACGCATATCCAGGCTGTGAAGCGTATCCATATTCTCTAATTGTTCTCCCGTTTCTGTAAGAATAATGACTTCTCCGTATCCAGAATTATATAAGTCCAACGCTTCCCTCATGCGCGTTTCGGAACCCCCGCTCAATATAACAATTGCTTTCGCTTCAACCAGCGGATCGGCAACAATCAAGAATGCGCCGGCTCCCCTCAAGAGGACATAAAAACTAATGAAGAATATGGATAGAAAAAGAAAAAGCCCGATGCCGCCTGTTATCAACTTGAGACAGCCGCGGAAGCAAGAACCGCCATTTCTCTCAGTCATTAGTGCCCACCCCATTTATTAACCGCATCAGCCATTCTGTCCAAGGCTGTTTCAAGAATGCTCATGGGACAAGCAAAATTCAATCTGACAAATCCCTCACCTTCTGTGCCAAATATTCTTCCGTCGTTCAGAGCTACCCTGGCATTTTCGAGAAAAAAATGATAGGGGTCCGGCTTCAGTTTCATCTGTTTGCAGCCTAGCCAAAACAGATACGTTCCCTCTGGAATAAATAATTTTATTCCAGGCATCCGCGATTGAAGGAAATCAATAACGAATGATCGGTTTTTATCCAGATAGAGAAGTAATTCATCTAGCCACCCCCCGCCCTCCGTATATGCAGCTCTGGCGGCGTAATACGCTAATAATCCAGGATGCCCCATGATCCCCTTCCTTGATTGCTTCAACCGTTCCCGGAATTCTTCACTTGGGACCACTGCGAAAGAAAAATTCAAGCCTGGAATATTAAAAGTCTTTGAGGGTGCCATTAGAGTGACTGTTCTGCTGGCAATTGATTCACTCAGCGATGAAATGGGAGTATGCCGGCTGCCGGGATAGACAATATCACAATGAATCTCATCTGAACAAATCCATAAATCTTTCGCTTCACACAGTTCAGCTAATCTAACCAATTCTTGCCGGGAATACACCCGCCCTACTGGATTATGAGGATTGCACAGGATGAAAAGACGTGTGTTCTCCTGGATCTTATTTTCAAGATCCGAGAAATCCATTTCAAATCTATCTCCTCGCGATTTCAGAGGTGAATGTATTTGATTAACGGATGCATTCGCTGCGATTTCAAAAAAAGGATGGTAAACAGGCGTTTGAAAAATCAGGGATTGTTTTTCATCCACAAGGGTCTGCGCCACCCAATTCAGTCCGTTTACGACACCTGGCATCATCACTATCTCGTCCGGATTGACTTTCCATTCATAGCGTGTATACAACCAGGCACAAATACTTTCCCTTAGACCTTCAACTTCAGCTGGGTAACCAAAAAAAGGGTGGTCAAGACGCTCCTTCATCGCCTCGATAACAACCTCCGGCGTTGGGAAGTCCATATCAGCGACCCACAGCGGCAGCACATCATCTTCGTACCTATTCCACTTGACGCTGTCTGAATTCCTCCGGGAAATGACTGTATTAAGAAGATTTTTGTCCATTCCAAACCCGCCCTGCATTATACACGTTCGTATTCATATAAAATCAATAGAGACATTAATCGAAAGATTCGTAAAAAAAAATTGGACAAAGAAAGACTGGATTTGATCACGGAGGGATGGAGGGATTATGAACTGCTTGACAGCGGGAACCGCAGGAAACTTGAGCGTTTCGGTGAAATCCTTCTCATTCGATTTGAACCGGAAGCAGCGTGGAAACCGCATCTCAATAAATCCGAATGGGAACGAGCTCATGCGGAATTTACCCTGCAGCCTGGCGCTAAAAGAGGAAAATGGACCATTCACAAACCGATTCCGGATTTCTGGATATTGGAGGTTGGGAAATTTAGGGTCAAACTTTCCATTACTGATTCCCGCCATCTGGGCATATTTCCCGAACAGCTGCCGAATTGGTTATGGATACAAAGCGTAATCGGAGAGTCAGATTTCGTTCCAAAAGTCCTTAACCTCTTTGCATATACCGGTATCGCCACCATTTTTGCAGCCAATGCAGGTGCAGAGGTCACGCATGTAGATGCTTCAAAAAATGCGGTATACCGGGCCAGCGAAAACCTGAGACTATCCGGGCTGCCCGATGCTCCAGTACGCTGGATTGTTGATGATGTGATGAAATTCGTGCGGAGGGAAATCCGCAGAGGTAGCCGGTACAATGCTGTTTTGATGGATCCTCCCATTTTCGGCCGCGGACCAGGAGGTGAGGT
>CAYPPV010000129.1:0-4036 GCA_964412705.1 uncultured Pelolinea sp.
TTTCGCAACCGCCGCCGTCAGGAGAGCCGAATGCCTGAGGAAACGAAAAAAAAGCTTGCCCCTATCATTGGCAAGTATCTGCAGTGAAAGATTCCATTCCTAAAAATAATAATTTCACCGCTTTAGCCAGGAATTTAAATTTCTGGGTAATATTTTCTCTTTTTGTTTTCTCTGTAATACTTACTTTGTCCCCTTCAGTAAAAATGCGCTCATGGGATGTTGAATTTCGATGGTCACACTGGTTAGGATTTATTTTTTGGAGTGGGGGTTATGTTTTTTATATCATTTCAATAAAAAAATTGCTCGGTCAAATTGACCCAATACTAACTGCAGCTGTTGGTTTATTAACAGGATTGGGAATTTTGTCCATTTGGCGACTTCGCGCAGCCTTTGGATTCCGGCAAACAGCATGGTTTTTAATAAGCATTCTCATTTCTCTTTTCATTATGAAGAACAAACAACACCTGGGCAAACTGAGAAAATATAAATATGTTTTACTGTTTGCCGGAATCATTCTGGTTGGATTAACATTTTTATTTGGAACTTTTCCCGGTGGTGATGGTCCGAAATTATGGTTAGGGGTCATGGGAATTTATTTTCAACCATCCGAGTTGTTAAAAATATTATTAATCATATATATCTCTGCGTATTTTTCAGACAAAAATATTTACCAGATTCAAATTCCCAACCTTGTTTTTCCCACATTATTTCTTCTCTCTTTTTCGCTTCTTGTTTTATTAGGTCAGCGAGATTTGGGAACATCCCTTGTTTTTCTCGTGATTTACATCTTCATGCTCTTCTTCATATTCAATAAAAAAAGAATCCTATTAATAGGATTCTTACTTATGGCGATCATTGGAATATTATCTTTCTTATTCATTGACCTTGTAAGAATTAGAATGGAAGGGTGGATCGCCCCTTGGGTGGATCCGCAGGCAGGATCCTACCAAATTATCCAGTCAACCATCGCCATTGCTTCAGGCGGACTGCTTGGTTCCGGCATTGGTATCGGGAACCCGAACCTGGTGCCAATATCGCATTCCGATTTTATTTACTCTGCAATAGTGGAAGAAAATGGATTGATCGGTGGAATTGCCCTGATCCTTCTTCTCTGCATCATATTATTTCGAGGTTTTGAGATCGCCAATAATGCTGAGAGCCGATTTGGAAAATATCTGGTTTTTGGGATTATTATCTACTTTTTATCTCAATCAATCCTTATAACAGGGGGGAATACAAGATTGCTGCCAATTACCGGAGTCACCCTTCCTTATATTTCATATGGCGGATCCTCACTTCTCATTTCTTTCATTTCTTTTAGTTTTATCCTGATTATTAACGATCAAAAGACGGAAATTCCACCAAGACCAATTATTTCATTAAAAATGACAGCAGCTATATTGGCAGCGGGTTTGGCTATGGTTTCCCTCACAACTGGATGGTGGGCAATTATCCGTTCAGATGATCTTCAGCATAGGGATGATAATCCGAGATATCTTCTATCCTCACAATATGTGAAGAGAGGGGCGATACTAGATCGTAATGGCAAAATCATTTCTAATACTGTGGGAGAAATTGGAAGTTATTACCGTGAAATAACATACATACCCCTCAGTAATACAATCGGTTATGTTAACAGGCGTCATGGCATTTATGGGTTGGAAAACACTTTTAACGACTATCTAAGCGGATTTAAGGGGTATCCGTCTTCTAATCTATGGTTTAGTTATTTGCTTTACGACCAACCCCCACCGGGAAGAGATGTCCGTCTGACAATAGATTTGAATATTCAGCAGGCAGTTGATGAATTAATTCAAAATTTTCATGGCAGCGCCGTCGTTATCAACCCGGAGAGCGGCAGCATTTTAGCGATTGCCTCGCATCCTTATTTCAATGCAAATGAATTATCAGAAAATTTCGATATTTGGCAGGAGAGTGAAAGTAGTCATTTCCTTAACCGTGCAGTTCAAGGGGCCTACCCCATAGGGGAAATGATCGCCCCTTTTATTCTGTCATTTATCGAAAATGAACAATTGCCAGCATTTGAACCTGATTTTGAAAATCCAAATGAGTTTTCCAAATCAGATTGCGCGATTCAAATTTACCAGGAATTGAGCTTGGGAAATGCGGTATCTAATGGGTGCAAATCGATTACAGAGCAGATAGCCGGTCAATATCGAACGGAGACCATTTTACAGGCATATAAAGATTTTTCTCTCGGAGAAACGCCCGATATCGGATTGCCGTTTTTTATACAAAGTATGCAAAATTCCTATGACACACTGGATGAGGTTTTGCACGGCAGTGACCCGCTTCGAGCAAATCCGCTCAGCTTGGCTCATGCAATGAGTGCCTTTTCTAACAGCGGGCTGGTACCATCTGTGGAGATTCTCTCTGCTGTGAATACTCACAAACAGGGCTGGATATTTGTCGAGGACCAATCACAACGAAGAATAATAAGAGAGGAATCTGCGAATTTCATTTCCGGTTTGCTTCAATCACAGGAGATCCCCGGATGGGAGATTTCAGCGCGCGGATCTGATTCAAAGGGAACAGTCTCATGGTACGCAGCGGGAAGCGATCCCAATTGGGATGTTACTCCTTTTGTAATTGTGCTGGTTTTGGAAGAAGACAATCCTGTATCCGCCAACAGGCTCGGCAGGGAAATTACCTCACACATTGTTTCGTATTAGTCTCAGTCCCTAATCAACCAGCCTGAGAAATCTTCGTTTTCCAACCTGCAGTGTTCCAGGGATAAGCTCAGCATCCCAGTCGCTGATTACTTTTCCATCCATTCTTACAGCATTTTGGCTAATCAGATTACGGGCTTTGCTACGGCTTTCTACAAGTTTGCTCTGTACCATCACATCTAAAATATTGTTGGATTTTTTCAGGCTAAATTCCGGAATTTTTTCTGGTGTTTGATCCTTCTGGAATGTGTTTATGAAATACTTTTGTGCGCGGTCAGCTTCCTCCTCAGTATAAAGGGCGCTGGTAACCTCAAATGCAAGCTGCATTTTTGCATCTTTTGGATGCAAATCTCCCCTGCTGATCTTTTGTTCCAATTCTTTAACTTTTTCCGGAGTCCATCTAGTTACCAGTCTAAAATAAATCGGCATCGTCTTATCCGGAATGCTCATAATTTTTCCATACATATCTTCCGGACTGGTATTAATCGGAATATGATTACCCAGTGATTTGCTCATTTTTTCTTTGCCATCCGTTCCGGGAAGAATGCCAAGGCAAATAGCAATATTTGGCTGTGCCCCCAGAGCTGTCATAATTTTTCTGGCAGCCGTTACGATATTAAAAAACTGATCGGTTCCACCAACCTGAACATCCGTATTTAATTTAAAGGCATCATATCCCTGCATCACTGCATAGAGCGTCTCATGAAGGTAAATGGGTTCTCCCTTTTCCCAACGCAATTTAAATTTTTCTCTTCCCAAAAATTGTTGAACAGTAAAATTTTGGGCCAATCGGATAATTTCAGCAAAAGACAGTTTCGAAAGCCATTCTGAGTTGTACCGGATCTTGGTTTTTTCTTTATCCAGGATACGAAACGCCTGTTCAGCGTATGTTTCTGCATTTTCTTTAATTTTATCCGATGTAAGAATTGGCCTTGTCACATCTTTATCAGAAGGATCTCCAATAAGTGCTGTATAGTCTCCAATAAGAAAAGTAACATCATGACCAAGCTCTTGGAACTGCCGTAGCTTGCGCATTGTAACGGTATGACCCAGGTGGAGATCTGCTTTTGTGGGATCGTACCCACAATAGATTCTTAGAGGCCGTCCTTCTTTTTCTGCTGCGATCAAACGGGCCCGCATTTCCTTTTGCATTGTATCCCGAACATTTTCATCTCCATATTCAGTACCCTGCATCAGCAGGGCTACCTGGTCATCAATTCTCACAATTTCCTCCGGATTTTTGTTAAATTCAGATTATACCAGCGGGACAGATGTCATATTTGCTCATGCTATAATCACCAAGATTTATGGAAAAAGTCCTTGTCCTGAATGCAAATTTTGAACCT
>CAYPPV010000130.1:0-4030 GCA_964412705.1 uncultured Pelolinea sp.
GCTTTTCTCAGCCAGTATATCAAAGTTGATTCTATAAAGAGCGGCTACCTGCGGAAACGGAAAAAAAATCTTGACAGTTCCCGATTTGAAGAGCTGCTTTCAGCAGCAAAAACGAAAAATATGAGGTAGAGAGACAAGATGCAATCAAAAGGAAAAGAAGATGTATCCAGACAGACAGTTTGGAGAATCCTGGCCATTTTTCTGCTGATTTTTGGAGCTACCGTTCGGTTTTTCGACCTGAAAGATGCGCCACTGGATTTTCATCCGACCCGCCAACTCCATTCTGCGCTGATCGCCCGCGGGATGTATTACCAGAATCTGGAAAACATTCCCGATTGGAAACAGGAGATGGCCGTCAGGCAGTGGAAAATGCAGGGGTTGATTGAACCCCAGATAATGGAGCGCCTTTCTGCCACGACCTATCAGATTGTGGGAAATGAACATCTCTGGATTCCAAGGATCTGGGCAATTTTTTTCTGGATATTAGGTGGCATTTTTCTGGTGCTGTTTATGCGTGAAAATGCATCCCTTGTCGCAGCAGTAGGAGCGGCGGTTGTGTACATGTTTCTTCCTTATTTTCTGGATGCCAGCCGCTCATTTCAGCCGGAACCCTTAATGGTTGCGTCTATCGCTGCAGCACTGTGGGCATATACTAGATGGCTTGACAGGAAATCCTTTTACTGGGCGGTGACTGCGGGTCTGCTGAGCGGTTTAGCGATTTATGTCAAATCCGTCTCCGTTTTCTTCTTGGCCCCGGCATTGGCGATCAACACTCTAAAAAACCGAAATATGCAAGAGGCCATCAGAAATAAACAGCTCTGGGTGATAGCCGCCCTGTCAATCCTCCCATACCTCATTTATCATATTTATGGTGTGTTTATTTTGGGCACCCTCGGTGGGCAGTTCGCATTAAGGTTCTTCCCACAGCGCTGGCTTGATCCTATTTTTTATTACCAATGGTTATCTGGAATAAACCAGGTTTTCAGTTCGTTCATCTTTTTGGTGGGTATCCTGGCTGCAGTTCTCCTGTCAAAAAACCGGATATCCGGCATCTTCTATGGTTTGGCGGCAGGGTATATTCTTTATGGGTTGGTATTCAGTTATCACATCACCACGCATGACTACTATCATATGCCGATGATCATACCGGTGGCAGCCGGGTTGGGGTTGCTGCTGGATGAGCTGATGGCAAGCTCCAGAAGGCCCCCTCTATTTACAAGTATGGGGGTGATAATAGCGTTATTTCTTCTAATAAGTTGGTCTTCATTCGATTTCCGATCTAACTTGAGGAGGATGGATTATTCAGGAGAAGTAAGTTTCTGGAAAGGATTAGGGAAGGAATTGGGGCGGGAAGCATTGGTTGCAGGTCTTTTTGAAGATTATGGCTTCCGGCCGGCTTATTGGGGATGGATGACCGTGGTGCCATGGCAGCGTTCGGGAGACATCAATCTTCGGGAACTGGCAGGCCAGGAATGGGACGTTGAGCAAAATATTGGGGAAATGCTGTGGGATAAGGATTTTTTCATCGTTGCCGATTTTAATGAACTTGAAAAACAGCCGCAGTTGGCAGCCTATCTTGAAGAAAATGCATACAGGGAAATGGAAACAAGCTATGCGACCGTTTACCGGCTCCCTTAGATTTTCCACCTCTCTCCGGATTCTTTTACAATACGCACGTAATTCTTAAAAACGCTTTTTATATGCTCAAGAGTACTAAGGTTGGTTTACGCAAATCTTGTTATGAATAAAAAGAAATCATTATACGACCAGAAAATTAAAAAAACTCTGTTATGGGTAGCAAACATTATTTTTTCAGTTTCTAACGCTGTATTTATTTACCGGGGTCTATTTACCCGGCTGTGGGCGGATGATTACTGTTTTTCGGGGATTTATGTTGAATACGGTTTCCTGGGCGGACTGGCGCATTTATACAATCACATATCCAACCGGTTTTCCGCGTATCTTTTTTCCGCTCTAACAGATTGGATTTCCTGGCAAAGTATAAGATTTATTATCCCATTGGTCATACCAGCTCTTTTAGCAGGCCTTATAATATTTTTCCGAAAAATCTTCATTGTGGCAAGCAAAAGAGAACAGTGGTTAACATATCTGCTGTTTGGCCAGATTGTCCTTTTCTTCACACTCCTGCAGGCACCCAACCTTGACCAAGGCGTGTATTGGCGGTCCGGAATGTCTCATTATTTCCTCCCTTTGATCCCCTATGTTTTTCTGGTTAAATGGGCTTTGTTTCCAGACAAAATAAGAAAATGGCACATTGTTCCAATATTTCTGCTTGCCTTCTTATCTGCGGGTCTCTCGGAATCCTATGCGTCCCTGCAGGCCGCCACAGCCGTTCTGATCTTGTTGAGAAACGTCGTCTTTCCTGGTAGGAAAGAAAGGCTGGGTCTGGAAATATCCATCATCATTCTCTTTGCTTCTCTTATTGCGGTTGGCATCATGGCGGCTGCGCCCGGTAACCAAAGGCGCCTGGTGGTGGTTCAAAGAATCCCGGATATCCAATCATTCGTATTTCTGTCTTTTAAGTATGCGGCTGATTTCATCTGGTACTCACTGCGGGGTTTCTGGCTGCCCAACTTCATCCTGTTGGGAATTTCTTTTTTCCTCTCCTTTCTGTTCTTAAGAAATAATGGTGGTGATAAGGCAATGAGATGGGAATTGGCGGAAATTTTTTCACTCCTGATTTTTGGTTATCTGCTTGTTGTCAGTATCACGGCACCAACTGTATTTGTCATGACGGCTTATCCCGAAAACCGCGTGCTGATGCTGGCGAGATTCGTGATGGTTGGAATAACCGCCCTGCTCGGGATGTCTGCCGGGAATCTTTTAAGGAATGTCTGGATTGAGAATCGAACGTTCAGGTTTGTTTCCTTTATTTTTCTTATCGCCTTTTCTCTCTATCCGCTTCGTACCCTTCCGGCCATTCATGCTGATTTGGTCCAGGCGCAAAAGCGTGCGCAAGCCTGGGATGAACGCCATCAGGAGATAATGATGCAGATAGCGGAAGGAAAGGGCCATCTTGTTGTAACCGCACTGGATGCATTTTCAGAAATCGCTGAGATGTCGGAAGCTCCCCCATTTTGGGTCAATCGGTGTGCGGCACAGTATTATGGGGTAGAATCCATTGCCGCTATTGAAGGTTTGCATGACTAATCACCCTCTGGTTTCCATTATCACTCCCTCTTATAACCAGGCGGATTTTCTGGAAGAAACGATTCAATCCGTCCTTGATCAGACCTACCCCAATATTGAATACATCATAATTGACGGCGGTTCAACGGACGGGAGCCTGGAAATCATTCAGAAAAATGCCTCCCGGCTTAAAGATTGGATATCTGAAAAAGACAGGGGCCAAACGGATGCGATTAATAAGGGCTTTGCCCTTGCTGAAGGTGAGATTCTGGCCTGGCTGAACTCGGACGATATGTATCTCCCCCATGCTGTTGAAGAAGCAGTTGATTTTCTGCAGACAGCTCCCCGGGTTGGTCTGGTCTATGGCGATGCAAATTATATTGATGAAAAAAGCCACATCATCGGAAAATTTCCTGCGGCTCAAACGGATTTGAGAAGACTGAAGCGCGGATATGTGCATATTCCACAGCAATCCTCTTTTTTCCGTAAATCTGTCTGGGATAGGGTGGGGCCGCTGGACCCGGATTTTTTCTTCGCCATGGATTATGATCTTTGGGTGAGGATCGCCCAAATTTCAGAAATTAGATATGTGCCGAAAACCTGGTCCAATTTTCGCCTCCATGCTGATGCGAAGACAATTTCAGCGGATGACCGCTGCTGGCCGGAAATGCTGAAAGTTCATTACCGTGACGGGGGTAGTATTTTCCATCCTATTGTGTTGAAATTTTTCCTGCGAAAGCTGGCATCTCCCTATATTCGCTGGAGAAGGAAAAAGTTGTTTAAGGACAGGTAAATTTGATAAAGAGGATATTAGGGTATTGGCATGAATATTATAAATAAAATCAGGCTGGTTTTTTCTTTGATGCGGGATAAAAGGGTC
>CAYPPV010000131.1:0-4016 GCA_964412705.1 uncultured Pelolinea sp.
ATGAGATTGAAGCCGCAAAATATCTTACCCTCGCGTTGACATTGAATCCACATAATCTAAGGACAAAAACTCTGCAGGCAAGATTAATTCTCAAGAATGGAAATGACAATGAAGCTCACGATGTCTTTCATAACCTGACAGAGGAATTCAGGAGAGCCAAAGAATTTGAAAATTCTCCAGAATCCATATTGGGAAGTAATTATCTCTGGATGGCTGAAGCCGCAAAGGACTTCAAGAATTATGAAATTGCATTGAGTATTTGTAAAGAAGATATTGAGAGATATGGTTTTGCCGAAAAGATTATTGAAATTTTTCTGAAATGTTATGCGGAATCACTCGAAAAAAATAAACTTTTAGAAAATTTATCTGTCCGAAAAAACCTAATTGACCTTGGAAGCGATGTCAGAAGACTGTTTGATGAAATTAATCTTCAAATAAAAGACGGAACTATTCTTTCGGAATATTCATTGAAATTAGCTGCTAGATGTAACGTTTTTACCAAATCTGAAAACAATAAACTTGATAATTATTTAAATTATGAAATAGAAAGAGAAGATCTAATTTCATTTATTTATTCAACTTACAATTTGAGTGGACTTTCATCAGCCAAGATTATCCTGAACCAGTATCCGGATGATGAAAAAGCAAGATTATTTCTTGCCGCTTTGATTTGTCAAGAGGATCCGGAAGCAGCTTTCCAGATCATATCTGATATTAAAAACTGGAGAACTTTCCAGGCCGAGTATTATGCCGCGCTCGCAATAATTCAAAAACAACTCGGCCATACCGAGGAGGCATATGCTGCTGTACTCCTGGCACTACAGGAGTATCCTGATGAGGTGAATTGGGTAAAAATGGCGGGAGATCTATGCCTTGAAAAAGGAAATATTCTGGAAGCAGTTAAACATTTTAAGAAATCAGAAGAACTGTCTGGCAGAAACTCTGAGCCCGTCTTTCTAAAGGATATATATATCAAAGCAAAATCAATTTTGGCGCTTCCGTATCTGGAATCAAGAATAGCAAGTGATCCGGATGATATTAAAGTACTTATAGAGATAGGAAAAATTTTATTTCATAATAAACAGAAAGAAAAGGCAGTTAAATACCTTAATCAAGCACTTAAATTAGACCATAATTCAATTGAGGCGGAAATTTTGCTAATAAAAATTGCGCTTGATAAAGATAACTATCAGTATGCGTTAGAAAGAATTGATCGCATACTATCAAATAATCAAAATATGGCTGAACTGCATATTGTAAAGGCAGATGTAATCTCCGGAACACAAAACATACAGTCAGCCATTGATTATCTGGAAGGAATTTTGAATCAATGCGATTCTGAAGAGTTGAATACATCGATGATTTACAAAAAGATATCTGAATTAATTTCTGAAGAATCAGGTCCATCTTCAGCGCTTGATTTTCTTATTTCTCTTGATAAAGATAAGAAAACCGGAGAAATTTATATTCTGATTGCTGAAAAGTATTTCGAACTCGGAAATTACCAGGAAGCTAAATTGGCAGCAGAGAAGGCTTTATCTCTTGACCAAAATAACACGATGGCATTTGTTTTTTTGGGAAGAATTGCGAATATAAATGGAAATCTGGATAAATCACTAGATTATTTAATTCGAGCGATTCAGCTTAATCCTTTAGAACCAGATTATTTTATTTACTTATCGGAGACATATGATCATAGAAATGAACATGATAAAAGTATTGAGACTCTGGAGATGGGGCTGGAAGTAAACCCAAGGGATTCGAAACTTCATTACTTAATTGCGAAGAAGTACATCAAATCGGGCATGTTCAGAAAAGGAAAAGAGGTGCTTGAAGAGTTAATCAAAATGAATCCCGGAGATAGAAGAATTCATAATTTATTGAATTTGATCCCTATCGAAACCAATCGAGTATTTGAGAAAAATAAAATAGGGAAAACCCAGGCAATTGCATGAGAATTACTCACCAGGATTACCAAGATATTGTACGGGCCGGAATTCACACCGGTGAACTGGATTTTACGCATAATCTTGTTAAGGAGTGGCTGAAGGCATACCCTGGTGATATTGAGAGTGAGTTTTATTCATCCAAAATATTAATTTTAAAGAACCAGATTTCTGAAGCTAAAGAACAGTTAAATTCATTAGTAATCAAAGATTTGGAATATCTGGAAGCTTACAAGCTTCTTTCCGAAACAAGCAGACTTGGGGATAAAAAGAAATTATATTCAATCATTCACGCGATAACGGGGGAGATGTCGGATTTTTCGAATATTTATACATGGGCAGTTACAATTCGGTCTATACGTTCCGCTATAAAGAAAAAAGACTATTTAAGCGCGGAGCGCCTCCTCAGACCCCTGCTCGGCAGTCAAAACAATAATCTTCTTGTTGCATATGAACACTGCAAATTAGAAACTCATATAAATGACACCCGTTCATACGAGCAGCTCACAGGTATATATAACAAGAGATGGCCAACCTGTTTACAATTTTCGCTTTTGAATGCAAAAGCGAAAATATCTTTAGGAGAAGACCTGGAGGCAGTTTCCATATTGCATGAATGCGTTTCTTTGGATCCGGGTGGACAGGTTATAAAAAGAATATGGGGAAATAATCACGAATTTAGAAATTTATGGCCAGAAAAAAGATCTATAGAGCTATCTTGGCAGATCCCATCATCGATCGCTGTATCTTTAGATTGGAATCTTTTATCTCCGGGGGAAAATTCCCGGGTTGTCCACGGTAAAGACCGAGGATATTTTGAGGAAAATTCCAATTATCCATCAAATGATTCAGTAGTGAACAAATTCTCCCCTGACGGGAATGTGAACTCTGAAAGAATGGAAGTCTACGTCATTCTAAGTACAAAAAGAGGGCTGGAAGATAAATATGGAGCAAAAACAGCAGAATATATAATTGAAAATCTGCACAATTTAAAGGATGTGATCAACAAAATAACCGGATGGGAAGCCCTTATCTGTCTGCCTGACAATCCTGAATCTACCAGGCAATACCATACAGATCCTGTAGACAAGATCGATCCCTGGAAAATCAAGCTTAGTCTAAATGAATTAAATAAGCATCTTTTAACAAAAGGAAAATCTATTTCAGCGCTTATTATTATTGGTGGTCATGAAATTGTCCCATTTCACAACCTGCCAAACCCCACTGATGACAGTGATGAAGGCGTATATTCTGATAATCCTTATGCGACCAGCTCGGATAATTTCCTGCTTCCTGAATGGCCGGTTGGTCGCCTTCCGGACGAGGCGGGCAGTGATCCGGGGTTGTTGCTTGAACAGATAAGGCAGGTTATCAAGTTCCACGAAGATTCGCAATCAAATCAAGGTCGTATTTCAAATCTGATCTCTGAATTGCTTGCAAAAATAAAAATAAGGCAAATGTTAAGAAATATCTTCAAAAACCCCAAGGATTTTGGCTATTCCACGGCTGTGTGGCGCCGATCCTCTCTGGCAGCATTCAGGCCAATAGGGAAGGGCGGTGATCTCAGGGTAACGCCGCCTTATGACTCAGACACAATTGATCTGCCAAATTTGATGAAAGCAAAATGTGCATATTTTAATCTTCATGGCCTGGCAGACACACCGGATTGGTATGGCCAGCGGGATTTCAGTGAGGAAGGAGGTGGACCCGATTTTCCTGTCGCATTATCTGCTAAAAATATTGACAATATCCGCAACAATATTGATATGGTCTTTACAGAATCCTGTTATGGGGGATTTACAATCGGTAAGACCATTGAAAATTCAATGGCTTTAAAATTAATCTCCATTAACTGCCAAGGATATATCGGTTCAACATGCATATCTTACGGGTCCGTTTTTACTCCGCTGATAGGCGCAGACCTGCTTGCCTTTATTTATTGGAAGTATCTGAAGGAAGGACATTCGTTTGGCGATTCATTTTTCCAAGCAAAAATCGGCTTTATTAAAGTACTTCACCACAGACAAGGCTACCTCGATGGAGAGGACCAGAAAACCCTAATGTCTTTTG
>CAYPPV010000132.1:0-4010 GCA_964412705.1 uncultured Pelolinea sp.
TTATTCAAAAACTAATCTTAGCCAAACAAGGCGCGGATCTGCATACTTCCACTTTCAACCAGATTGTTGCCTTCGAGGTAGCCAAGGGCGGCTTTCTCGATCAGCATGTGAAGCATATCCGGAAAGTCTATAAGGAACGCAGGGATGTGATGCTCGATACGCTTGAGGAACATATGCCCGATGAGATCAAATGGACGAAACCCCAGGGCGGATTATTCCTATGGGCCACACTGCCAGATTGCCTGGATTCCCGTGTTCTGTTTGAAGAAGCTCTGGCCGAAAATGTTGCTTTTGTTCCCGGCACCCCCTTCTTTGCGGAGGGAGGCGGCTTTCATACCATGCGCCTTAATTTCTCAAATGCTCAACCTGAAAAAATTAACGAGGGGATTTCACAACTCGCGAAGGTGGTAAAGAAGTATTTATCTGCCAACAAATAGGATTTTTTATAAAATCGGCCGATTCTGCCATATCTGGAAATCCGAGAGCATGGAATTTCCTACAAACTCCCGTAGAATTGAATTATCTGGTATAAGTTCAACGTCAATGGGCAAGAACCATTCAAGAAAAGTAAGCAGTCTTTTTGCTTCTATATGTTCATCAGTCCCGTGTGAGATCTGTCTTAATAACGGTTCCACATACGGCTTTAATGCGGCAAGCTCATAAGCGAGAGCAGAGTTAAAAATTTCATCTGCGTTTTCCTGATAGGGAAAAATATATTCTCTTTCCCCCCTACGTATGGATTCCCACATCGCGATTGTACGCATGGCTGAAAACCCCCTTGTCTTTGCATCTCTGACGATTCTCCGAAGCATGCGTGTATCCGTTGTAGAAATTCTATTGTAATGATCGAGGTTAAGCTGGGTAAGGCAAGAGGCATAAATGCGGAAGGTATTCTTATGAGATATACCGGATAAAAGGTTTGGATTCAGGCCGTGGATGCCTTCAATCAGAATAATCTGATCCTGGTTTAATTTTATTATGTCACCCTTTTCGCGTTTTCCTGTCTTAAAATTATAGCGTGGCAGCTGGACTTCTTTTCCCTCCAACAGCTCTTTTAAATGAGCCTGCATGAGATCAGAGTCAAGCGCGTCAAATGATTCAAAATTGTAATTTCCCATCTCATCACGCGGTGTTTCCTCGCGATCCACAAAGTAATTGTCCATTTCTAATGCAAATGGGGATAAACCATGGGTCAGCAATTGAACCGCAAGTCTCTTTGAAAAAGTGGTTTTCCCGGACGAGGTCGGTCCAGCTATCAATATCACCTTCACATGATTGGAGCTTTGTGCAATTCTGGACGCGATTTGGGATATCTTCTGTTCATGCAGCGCTTCGGATACAAGAATCACCTCCCGTATTGCTCCGGAGACTATGGCATCATTGAGCGCACCCACACTGTCAATATCCAAACTTTCAAGCCAGGAACCGTATTGTTCAAATGTCCCCAGAAGTTTGCTGTACTTCGGCATAGAAAAAAGCTGTTTTGGCGTTTTCCTTCGTGGGTACTGCAGAATGAACCCCTCACCTCTCGGATGGATTTCAAAAGTCTTGATGTATCCGGTAGAGGGAACCATATAACCATGGTGATAATCACGATGTTCTCCAAGTTTATAGAGCACCATGTATGGCTTTTTTCGGTATTTCAACAGACGCAATTTGTCTTTGAACCTCTTTTTCTTGAAGTATGCGATTGCTTCATTCAGCTCCACGCGCTCTTTAATGATTGGAATATCTTTTTGCACAAGCTCCCGCATTTTTTCTTCAATTTTTCTGATTTTTTCCTTAGAAATTTTTTTTCCATTGAGCATTTTGCAATAATAGCCACCGTTTGGAACAGAGTGATCGATCCCTAAATATTCCATCGGGAATAATTCTTCAAATGCAGTCTCCAGCAGGAAGGTAAGGGAGCGCCGGTAAATCTTAGATCCATCCGAAGTGGTCATGTTGACTGGTCTTACATTTGCGTCTTTTTCCAGCTCAAAACTCAATTCCCGTAAATCCCCATCCACAACCGCGCCCATAATTGGCGCGCCCTCCCATTCGCCGATCTGGTCCAAGAAATGACCGATTTGTGATCCTCTGGGACCAACGATAATTCTTCCATCCGGGAGAAATACCTCTATACTATCGCTTGGTACTTCTGTTACAAAGAAGGGTGTTTTTTTGCTCATGGGGGAAAAATTTTACCATGAGAGAATTGGATTAAAATGGAGCGGTTTTTATTGTCAAAATAATGGAAAAGTGGCGATTAGTTATGAACGCGCCCCAGGAAGGCGCATGGAATATGGCAGTGGACGAAGCTATACTTGAATTCGTTGGAAGAAACGAGTCTCCGCCTACATTGCGGCTATTTGACTGGAATCCATATACGCTATCTCTTGGCCACGCACAGCCTGTTTCAGACGTGGATATGGCATCTCTCTCTGAACTCGGCTGGGGTCTGGTTAGAAGGCCAACCGGCGGAAGAGCAATCCTACACGCCGATGAGCTAACTTATTCAATTTGCGCCAATCTGGATAATCCAATTGTCAGCGGCAATGTCATTGATTCCTACCGCCGGATTTCCAAAGGACTTTTGAAAGCGCTCGAATTATTAGATATCCGGGCAGATTCAAAACCAAAAAAGGAATCAGCCAAAAAAATTTCAGATCATCCCATCTGCTTTCAGTACCCTTCTGATTACGAGATTACTTATCAATCAAAAAAATTAATTGGCAGCGCCCAGGTTCGGAAAAAAAATGCCATTCTTCAGCATGGCGCCATACCCCTGTTTGGTGAAATCACAAGAATTTTGCGGGTACTGAGATCGGATGGCTTAAACAGCGAGCAAGACGCATCCACTCAACTGCAGAGCAGAGCGACAACAATGGAAGAAACGCTAGGGAGGCGGCTGACGTGGTCCAAGATGGCAGAATCCATCATCCAGGGTTTTGCTATTGCGCATAATATAGAATTCTTTCACGCATCGCTTACTAAGGGAGAGTTGATGCGAGCGGTGCAAATACGAAAGGAAAAATATGCGAATCCGGAATGGACAAACAGGATATAAATTTTCTATATGCTGACCTACGCCATTGCCACAGTTCTTTTCCTCCTATACCTTATTGTTGTGCTTTATTCCCTTCCCTTTATAAAATCAGCGGATCAGATATCATCACATAAGTTCACGCTTGTTTTCGGTGCGGGTATCGAAAAATCCGGAAGACCTTCCGATATCCTGATGGATCGCGTAAATACAGGAATTATCTTAATTCAAAAAGAGAAATCTGAATTCGTTATTATGAGCGGGGGAATTGATGAGACCCGGGCCATGGTGGAACTGGCAAAATCGAAGGGAATATCTGGATCAAAGATTCTGGTGGATTCTGACGGCATTTCAACTTTAGATTCCCTAAAAAATTTCAGGGTAACTCATCATGAAACCGAAGTTATCCTTGTATCGCAATTTTTTCATTTACCAAGATCCATATTCCTAGCAAGAATCCTGGGGATAAAGGCAGAAGCAGTGATAGCCAGAGGTTGTCCTTTCTGTATCCCGAAAATAATTTATTGGTCCATAAGAGAGATGGCTGCTATTCCGTATAGTTTAACTAAAGTAATTCTCAAACCAAAGAAAATCTCAAGATAGAAAGGCTGATTATAATTATTTCGATGAACAGGCAACAAGCTCTATCAATCCTGAATGAATATGTGAAAAAAGAATCTCTTATCAACCATATGCTCTCGGTTGAATCTGCGATGCGTTATTATGCCAGAAAGCTGGGGGAAGATGAGGAGTTTTGGGGAATTACGGGATTGCTTCACGATTTTGATTACGAGATTCACCCTACCCTCGAACACCATCCGCAAGGTGGTGCAGCCATCCTGAGAACCCACAATGTGCCTGAGGCAATCATAATGAATATCTTAAGCCACGCGGATCATACGGGTATACCAAGAGATTCCCTTATCCGCAAATATTTGTTCGCTTGCGACGAAATCACCGGGCTTATTACAGCATGTGTTCTTGT
>CAYPPV010000133.1:0-3973 GCA_964412705.1 uncultured Pelolinea sp.
AAAATGGCTGCAATCGAATCCGACCTTTTTCAAAGAATATTCCCACCCAAACTACCCGTCAGACCGATTCCGCAGAAAATGGCTGGAGTTATTGAGCTCTATTGCAGCAAATTTTATAAAAAAGGCAAAAGATTACCGTATTTCCCCGAATGACCTTCAAAAGTGGAATTCCATGGGTATTAATAATAATCAATTGCTAGGAATGGGGTATGAGGTATATTCAGATTACCAGAAATCCCTGACGATCAGAGGATCAGTTGACTTCGAGGATCTCATCCGGTTTGCCTACCGGATTCTTTCCAACAGCCGGGATATCCTAGAACTTATCAGGTGGCGCTGGCCTGTTGTGCTTGAAGACGAAGCGCAGGATAGCAGTCTGATCCAGCAGGAGCTGTTGAATCTAATTTGCGGAGAGAATGGAAACTGGGTAAGAGTTGGCGATCCCAACCAGGCTATTTATGAGACTTTCACCACCGCAGATCCCGATCTATTGAGGTCATTTATATCCAGGGAGGATGTAATCAGACACGACCTTGTACATTCCGGGCGCTCAGCTAAAAGCATTATTGAACTTGCGAATTTCCTTATTGAATGGTCAAAAAACACCCACCCTGTGGAAGAAATTAGAGGTACGCTTGATGTTCCATTCATTCAGCCAACACCAAAGGGCGATCCACAACAAAATCCGCCGGATGAAGAGAGTTTCATCTATATATGGGATGAGCCCCTGTCACCAAGAAGAGAAATTGAGGTTGTTGCGACATCAGTTAGAGATTGGCTGGAAAGCAACCCCAACAAAACTGCTGCCGTTCTTGTCCCCAGGAATGACCGCGGCGCAGAGATGGTCCAGGCGCTGGAATTGCTTGGTTTATCCCCGATCGAACATTTGAAAAGCACCCAATCTGTTAGGAATATTGCCAAGATATTGGATGAAATCTTCAGGTTTCTTATCAATCCGCTGGCCATCACAAATTTAATATCTGCTGTGAAATCCATTTGTTCATCGTTGTCGGAAGATGACGAATTGAATGAGGAAATCAATGTGATTTCAGATTATTTGATTAAGAATATACAGCCGGAAGAATTAATTTCAGAAAATCCGGTAGACCTTGAAAATGCAGGTTCAGGCAACAATGCAAATCAGAGGTTTTTGGATGCTCTCCAATACTTAAGACGCTGGCAGTATACGGTAAATTTGCCTATAGACCAGATGATTCTCACCATATCTCTCGAATTATTTAAAGACTCTGCAGAACTTGCCGTAGCACACAAGCTGGCGCTTTTGCTCAAATCAAGCCATGATCTGAACCCCTCTTTTGAACTCCCTGATTTCCATAATGATCTTGAGCTGATCTCAAGAAACCGCTTCCGTCTGTACGGCTTCTCAGAGGAGGATTTTGGTTTTAACCCTGATGATTATAAGGGAAAGGTCGTAGTATCAACTATGCACAAAGCAAAAGGGCTGGAATGGGACCGGGTGTATTTGATGTCCGTAAACAATTTTAATTTCCCGTCCTGCCAGGATTATGATCGTTATTTTTCGGAAAAATATTTCATAAAAGATAATTTGAATCTGGAAGCCGAGCTGATTTCACAGCTGGATGCGATCGCAGAGGATGATCAAACCGGCCTTCATGTACCCGAGGGATACGCAACACTGAATGCGAGAACTGAATACTGTGCGGAACGTCTGCGCCTGCTCTATGTCGGCATCACTCGCGCCAGGCGGGAATTAATCATCACCTGGAATACCGGAAAAAACAATGACTGCCGGGAAGCGCTTCCTCTTCAGGCAATGAGAAAATGGTGGGAGGATAGTCATGCCTCTCAATAAAAATTTTCGCTTCAGCGCGAAGAATTTGCAGGATTATGCAGACTGTCCTCGACGGTTCGAACTTAAATATTTGTTAAAACAATCCTGGCCTGCTGAAATTAGCCCACCGGTTCAGGAAGTCGAAGAAAAGATAGATGATGGAAGGCTGTTCCACAAAACTGTAAACCAGTACCTTTCCGGTGTTCCCGGTAAAATCATTGTCCAGTCCCTAAAAAACAGCCAGTTGGCAACCTGGTTTAAAAAATTTCTTGATTTTTTTGAGGAATCCAGGATTTATCCTTTTTCCTCAGAATTAAAAACAATCACTTCCCTTGAAAATTACCAGCTGGTGGCTGTCTTCGATTTAATCGGCATAACAGCGGAAAATACGCCAGTCATCATTGACTGGAAAACATCCTTTCGTCCGCCGCGAAAGAGCTATTATCAGGACAGAATTCAAACAAGTCTCTATCCCCTCGTCGCTGATAATAGTCTGAAAAATATTTTCCGGGTTGCAAGTCTTCATGGGTTTCCAATCACGTTGAAATATTGGTTCCCCAAATTTCCTGAAAAATCAATTGTTTTTGTAAAAAATCAGGATGAAATCAAAAAAGATGCGGAACGGATAACCAATATAATTAAACAAATTGAGGACACGCCTGAAGGCAGCTTTGTCAAAACTGATCATCTAAAGCGCTGCGATTATTGTGAATTTCGCTCCCTTTGCAGAAGAGGCATTTCCGCAGGTAATATTCTTCATCAGGATGAAGACATCGACCTGGATCAAATATTGGGAGATTTAACATTGGAAAATATTGAAGAAATTTCCCTGTAAAATATGAAATGGATTGAACCTCAAATCATACCTCTGGAAGCGGAAATTTCCCAGAAATTTCAAAAAGCGTTCTTGCTTCCTGAACAGCTTGCGAAACATGGGATTACAACAGTAGAAGCTGTCAATCGCTTCCTAGATGTAAATTCATATCCCCAAACCGACCCCTATGACCTTCCCGGCCTGGATCTGGCGGTTGACCGCATCTCCAACGCAATTGAAAACCAAGATAAGATTGGTATTTGGGGAGATTTTGATGTGGATGGGCAGACATCAACCGCTCTGCTGGTTGATGCCCTGACTAAATTAGGTGCCGAGACTGCATTTCATATTCCTGTCAGAAAAACCGAATCCCATGGAATTAAAAAGAGATTTCTGGCTGATTTTATGAAAGAGGGCATTGATTTATTGATCACATGCGATACGGGCATTTCAGAATTAGATGCACTTGCCTATGCTAAAGATAAAAACCTGGATGTGATTGTCACAGATCATCACGCCTTACCCCATACCCTTCCAACCGCTTATGCGTTGATAAACCCGAACTTCCTAAGCTCCTCACACAATCTTTATCATCTTGCCGGTGTGGGCACTGCTTATCAGGTGGTATGAGCTTTATTTGATAAATATCGTATGAAAAGAGAAGCTCAGCTATATCTCGACTTGATTGCTCTCGTCTCCATCGCTGACCTGGCTGAATTGAGAAATGAAAACCGATTTTATGCAAAAACCGGCTTGCAGCAGATGAATAAGCGCTTGCGGCCATCCTTGAATACACTTCTTGAAACTGCCGGAACAGTTTCACAAAGAATTACTGAAAATCATATCGCTTTCACATTCGCCCCCCGCATGAATGCTTCCGGAAGACTGGAAGATGCAAATGGTAATGTGCTTTTCCTGTTATCTGCGGATTCGGGTTTCCTTGAGGATTACGCGCTGAAGCTTGAAAGGCTCAACAGTGAAAGAAAGCTGGCTGTTGACAATGTTTATCATTCAGCGGAAGAAATGCTTGAGAAACATCCATTTTTATTGAGATACCCGATTCTTCTACTGTCTTCTGAAAATTGGGAAGGTGGTGTGGTAGGCATAGCGGCCAGCCGCCTTGTGGAGAAATATAACAAACCCGCAATTCTACTTAAAATCGATGGCAGCACTGCAGGCGGTTCTGCTCGCTCCATCCCTCAGGTTAATATCATAGAAGCAATAAAAAGAAACAGCCAAATATTATTGAATTTTGGCGGCCACCCGATGGCTGCAGGTCTTTCGTTGCAAACAGAAAAAATTGATATTTTCAGGGAGTCAATTTCAAAATCAATTGATGAGATGCT
>CAYPPV010000134.1:0-3861 GCA_964412705.1 uncultured Pelolinea sp.
AAAAAGATTCAATTCGAAGAGAGGGCAGTGAGAAATTCAAATTGTTGTTTTTACTTAATTTTCCCAATTTCGCAATCAATTCAGTTATTTTCGAATAATCTGATGTACTTAATGAGAGCAGGGAAATTTCTTCATAACCGGTATTTGATATTGATTGGCAAATGCTGCCAAGGATCTCTTCTACACAGCGTTCTCGTACAGGACGGGTAATCATCCCCGCCTGACAGAAACGGCACCCCCTCGTGCATCCGCGCATAATTTCTACGGCAAGCCGGTCGTGAATAACACTAATATTTGGAACTAGCGGGTCGACGGGTGGCGATGGAAGTGAAATTGATATAGTTTTGGTAATGCGTGTTTTCTCAGGATCATATATGTTTTCAAAACTGCGAACAGAATTATTGGAGTGATATGAAACATCAAAATGGGAAGGGACATATATTCCCGGAATGTTTCCAAGAGCATCAACCCGCTGTTTTCTCGAAGAGTTCTTCTTTTTATGATATAT
Organism: uncultured Pelolinea sp.; assembly: GCA_964412705.1. Classification (GTDB taxonomy): domain Bacteria; phylum Chloroflexota; class Anaerolineae; order Anaerolineales; family Anaerolineaceae; genus Pelolinea. The sequence goes on from CAYPPV010000134.1 coordinate 509, forward strand.
AAGGCAATCCAGGATTTCGTGGATTACCTCTTCCCCATCTCCGATAACAAAAGCGTCAATAAATGCGTGCATTGGTTCCGGGTTAAAGCAGGCATGCCCCCCGGCAATCACAATTGGGTTTCCTTCACTTCTTTCTTCGGAATATAAGCTTATTCCGGAAAGGTCCAGCATATTGAGAGTATTTGTGTAAAGCGTCTCGTATGGCAATGAAAAACCGATAAGATCAAATTTCTTTAGGGGAGTTTTACTTTCCAAAGCATATAGAGGAATTCTTTCCCTGCGAAGGACGTCCTCAAAATCTATCCAAGGAGCAAAAACACGTTCAGACAGACAGTCTCTTCTGGAGTTTATTTGATGATAAAGAATGGAAAGGCCGAGATTTGAAAAACCGATTTCGTATATGTCGGGAAAAGCTAGCGCTACATGAAAATCAACATCATCCCAATTTTTTAGGATCTGGTTATATTCTCCACCTGTATAGCGCCCTGGTTTTTGAACCGTTATTAAAAAACGATCTAGGAAATTTCGTATTTTGATGGGATCCATTTCTTTATCAGAAGATTCATAAGAGTCCCTGATAAGAACCTCCATCAACATTTAACATGACGCCATTTATATATGATGCAGCGGGGGATACAAGAAATACCGCTGCACGCCCGAATTCTACAGGATCGCCAATTCTGGACAACGGAATCTGCGCCGAGATTTCTTTTTTTTCATCCTCAACAGAAATGTTGTCTTTATGTGCCCGGTTTTCAAGCAAACTCGAAACTCGGTCAGTAAAGGTCCAGCCGGGAAGAATAGAATTAACGCGTATTCCATATTTTCCAAATTCAATTGAAAGCGATTTGGTCATTGCCACCGTCGCTGCACGGATTGAATTAGACAGGATCATGTTCTTCATTGGCTGTTTTACTGTAAAAGATGTTACCGTAAGAATAGATGGTTTTTTTGATTTTTTCAAATATTTCAAAGAATAATCAATCAGGAACATATGGCTTATGAAAGAAAGATCTATTGCTTTCCGCCATTCTTTTTCGTCAAGCGATTCAAAAGATCCTGGAGGAGGACCGCCAGAATTCGTAATTAAAATATCCAAACCGCCAAAGTGGTTAACTGTTTTGCTTATGAGCTCATTACAATCTTCTTTTTTTGTGACATCTCCCTGGACTGCCAAATGATGATCACTATTTTGTAACGATTTGGAAGCAGTCTCCAAATCCTTCTGGTTTCTGCCGTTAATCACAACACAAGCTCCCTCATCATGGAGAATCTTTGCTGTAGCAAACCCAAGCCCTCTGCTTGACCCAGCAATAACGGCAACCAAATTATTAAGACCCAGATCCATAAAAATTTCTCCTGTTCTTATAAGAATTGAATTGTATGATCCATCAAATAAAAATGATCGGCATTATTTTCAACAAATTTTATCAATTTAGCAAGATGGCTCTCAGAAGAACGCTTATCGTTTGAAACGAGACTGCATGCAATCACGGACTCGTTCCAAATATGCTGTTTATCAATTTCCGAAATGGATACATTAAACCGGTTACGGATTTTTTTCATTAAAGACTTAATGCAGCTTCGCTTTTCTTTCAGCGAATTACAGGCATCTAGTTTAATTTGAAAAACACATATTGCATAAATCACAAAATACACCCGGGTCATTTTTACTGTAATGTAAAATTCTACTTTAATTCTATTGATGTCTTATGAACCCTGATACAAAATACCAGAAAGCATTGGATTATTTATATTCCCATATCGATTTCAGTTTAACGAGAAATCTGCGGTATTCTGAAGAAAAGTTCAATCTGGACCGGATGATTCGCTTAATGGAGAAGATTGGCAACCCACAAAGCGATTACCCGGTTATTCATGTGGCTGGAACAAAAGGCAAGGGCTCTGTGTGTGCAATGATGACCAGTATATTGACACATGCGGGTTACCAAACAGGATTTTATTCCTCTCCCCATATGATTGATTTTAATGAAAGGATTCGCATAGGAAACAATTTAATTAAAAATTCAGCAGTCTCAAGATATTTGAATTATATAAAAAAACCCGCTGAAAAAATAAAAAACATTTCAACCTTTGAATTAATTACAGCAATGGCATTTAAATATTTTTCTGATCAGAGAGTGGATGTAGCTGTGATCGAAGTTGGGATGGGTGGGAGATTAGACGCAACTAATATTGTTCAGCCAATCATTTCCATCATTACGAAAATCTCTCTGGACCACACAAAAATCCTTGGAAATACCATTCCAAAAATTGCGAAGGAAAAATCGGGAATTATCAAGAAAAATGTACCTGTTGTTGTTGCACCCCAGATTCCTGATGCAAAAAAAACGATAATGCAAACAGCAAATGAAAAGGGCGCACGAGTTATTGATGTTCAAAAAGAAATTGAATATGAGGTTTTATCTTTTAATTTATATGGTCAAAGATTTATTATTAGAATAACTAATAATGGTGAGGAATTTGGCCCGTTTTTTATGCCCTTGCTTGGAGATCATCAGGTGGTAAATGCAGCAGTTGCTTATGCATCAGTAACCGAATTGAAAAAACTGAAATGGAAAGTCCATGAAAATGCGGTTTCAGATGGATTTGCAGAAATAGAATGGCCGGGCAGATTTGAGGTACTGAATAAAAACCCGTTAATCATAATTGATGGTGCGCACAATGAAGAATCATTTCGACAGTTAAAAAAGACAATTATTAAATATCTGCCCGGGAAAAAAATCGTGTTCATTTTTGGAGTCTCTGAGGATAAAAAAGTAAAATCAATGCTATCTATTATTAATCCCATTGTAGATAAATTGATATTGACAAATTCAGATCATCCCCGTGCAATATCCAGTAAAGAATTGGCAAAAATCGCCAATGGAATTGGCATTGATAATATCGCTTTTTCCACGATAGAAGAGGCTTTAAATTATGCGGTAAATCAAATTAATCAAAATTCAGCTATACTGGCATCAGGCAGCATTTTCATCGCGGGAGCGGTTAAGCAGATTTATGAGGACAATCTAAGAAATGCAAGAAAATTCATCCTATTTACCTGAGCAAGATGACATCAGTGCAACCCTGTTCCAAAGGACAGAAGAATTGAACTTAATTCAGAATGCGGAAATAAATAAAAAGGGGGAGATTCTTCTTCCGGGAATCACGTTGGAAAGCCCAATTGTTCTTCCGCATATGGTATCTCCATTATTCCTTTCACCCGGTAAGAACCTCCAAATTCTCAAGTATGCGCAAAAAAATAATTCCACAGTAATTTGTATTTTTGAAAAAGAAGAAAAATCGAGCAGTTACTCGAGTATCGGGATGGAAGTAGCTATAGGAAAATT
>CAYPPV010000135.1:0-3745 GCA_964412705.1 uncultured Pelolinea sp.
GAAATCGCCCGGAGACGGCTGGGATGTAATCGGCAAGTTCTCGCTCCGCTCCAAGAGATCATAAAACGTTTCTTTCTCAATATCGATGCCCTCGCGGTAAGTTTTCCCGTCCAAAGAAACCCGCAGCGGTACCACGTGGATGCCCAGCCCTTCTCCTCCCGCCATTTTTGAATCCGTCCCGCTATCTGTAACAATCTGCATGGGTTCTCCTTTTGCTTATCTTATATTAATCATAAACGATAAAAGAAATTTAAATCGAATTATCTCTGCGATAAATACTATTTAATGTAGGCCGCTGAGCATGCCCGGCATTTCATTCAACTCTTTTTCAGTGTGCGTTATCTACACAGAATATGTGCACTTAATATTTACAGCTCGCCCATCTACAACCATTCTTATGAACTTGACCACTCCAGATATAGAAACCGGCGGTCTTGTGCCGCCTGTTTAAATAACCACCCTTAAGAAACGGGTTGTTAATTTTCCAAAAAAACCTTAAAAATGTCCTTCCTCTATAATATAGCGAATAATTGAATTTTTTATAGATACCGAGGAACCTTGTCCCTATAGGGATTGATATTCTTTTCTGAAATGCACAGCCATCCGGTTTTCTTCATCTCAGATTTCCTTAAAAAATGTGTGAAGAAGAACAATTGGGAATAAGACAGCCATCCATTCTTTCACGAGCGAGTTTTTTATATTTCCTCTTTTCATAAGCAATCCAACACAATGCCCGGTCTCTTATTCGGTTCTCTTGTTTTCTGCCTTTTTCGAGGCTTGCGGGATGGGACAGGCATTGGAAACAGTCACTGTCATCACAGCCTCACCCCGTGCCGCGGCTGACGCGAACGCTTGCTCCAGCCCCCTCCACAGGGTTGCTGAATTGCCATACACAACTGTGCTCATCGTGCCGGGAATCATATCGAGACCTAACCTTTCAAAAATATTCAGCGCGTCATTGATAAAAGGTGAAAGTGAGGACACACGCAGGGGGTACAGGCTGACCTGTGCAGCCATCCCAAATACCTCAAGGTCCACTTTGGTTTCGGATTCCAAAATCCTGTCGATATCATCGATTTTTTTCCTAGTACCAGGCGCAAGGAGTGAGAAATCCAATTCCTCCCGTATTTCATCCAGCAATTTCATCACCTTTTCCATTCCGCGACTTCCTTTTGGCATATTATTCATTTTCACCCGTCCTTTCCAGTCCATTCCATTTAACCAACATGCCGATAAAACCTCCCCAAGGTAGGGGCAGGTGCCCAGGGAGGAGGGACCAGAGTGTGGTTCTCCATGTGATCTTCGCGCGCTTGCCGATTGCTTTCCTAACAAGTTTCCGCAGACCTTTAATAGTGTATATATGTGCGTTTCTCCATATCGGTCCGCCGGACATCTTATATTTTATGCCCAGCAGGCTGTTCTTGTTAATCACTCCAAGAAGAATGCCTTTTTTGGAAACCCTGTAAGCTTCTTTGATTGCGAATTCCGGGTCGGGGAGGAATTCCAGCGTGGTGATAAACGCGCTGATATCAACTGCGTTGGAAGAAAGAGGGATGTTATCTGCGTCCCCTTTAATCAGCATTTTGCTCCCATATCGTTTTGCTTCTGCTAACATTGCTCTGGATGCGTCCATCCCGAATGCGGTTAATCCGCACGTTTCCTGGAACCATCTTGTGAAATGCCCGGTCCCACATCCCAATTCCAGGATAGATCGCGCTCCCGGAAATTTTTTAATCAACTCCTTTAAAAGCGCTTTCTCCTGTTCATCAGCGCGAATGCCGGAAGTTCGGTACCAGCTCTCATATTTCCCGGCAATATCCTGTTCTGTGAAAGGATTTTTTCTCATAGAAAAAACACAAATTTTTCCGGAAATATTTTCACTATGTGTATATCATTTCTATTTGTCATTTTGGTCTGGATAATATGCGGGAGAAGCGCTCCAGAAACGTACGCCATACCGTTCTACCACCTGAGCCTGCCCGCTTTTCTCCAACTCTTCTAATGTCCCGGCTACGTCTTCCGGCGACCATTCAGTCAATGCTTCAACCAACTCTTCATCCCTCATGGGATGCCGCGTAATGATCCCCACTACCGCATCCACCAGGTTTTCCTCCCCGCTCAGGTCAAAAGTTCCCGAACTCGCATGAAAAGTATGTGCAACATCACCAAGTATAGCCCGCGCTCTTAATAACCCCTCATCATCCGGTGGTTCCACCCAGCTTTCCACCGGTGGGCGTGTTGGCATTACAAGATGAACTTCATCTGGTTTTATCTCACCGAGTACCGCCGCAATTTCTTTGAGGGCTTCCTCGGTATCATTCAATCCTCGAACCAGCATCACTTCCACCCATAATTTGCCCTGATATTCCTGGCTGAATGTACGCAGCCCTCCCACCAGCATTTCATAGGTGAGCTTGGGATGCGGACGGTTAATCTTCCGGTAAAGTTCCGCATTTCCGGCATCCAAAGAAGGGAGAACAGCATCCGCTGTGGCCAATTCTTCTCTCACTTCCGACAGGTATAAAAGAGACCCGTTTGTGATGACTGCCACAGGCAGTTTGGTATAAGTTTTGATTTCACAAATCATCCAACCAATCTTAGAGTGCAGCATCGTCTCCCCCGAACCGACAAAGGTGATCCAGTCAATTTCCCCTGATTGATGGCGCGCAATGGCTTCTTTGACCTGGCCCACGATATCTTCTGAAGGGAAATATTCTTTTCTTTCGTTAATGATAGGCCTTGTTCGCCCAAGCTGGCAGTATACGCAATTCCAGTTGCAGGTTTTGAGCGGTACCGGATCAATACCCAGTGATTGCCCCAGTCTCCTTGAGGGGACGGGACCGAAAACATGCTTCATGATATTCCTCCTTATTAAATTATTCGCGAGCGCCGAATATTTTGCTGCCAATACGAACCAGATTTGCCCCCTCTTCAATGGCAACCCGGTAGTTGTTGCTCATGCCCATGGATAAATATTTCATTTCTATATGCGGGCGATTCATTGCTGCAAACCGGTCAAATTTTTTTCTTGCAACCTTAAAATACGGCCGGCTGTCCTCTGGATCACCAAAACGGGGACCCATGGTCATCACCCCCTCCACCCGCAGATTCTCAAGAATCTCCATGCGCAGAACCAGTTCCTCCGCATTTTCCGGCAGGATGCCGGTCTTATTCGCTTCCCTGCCGCTATTGATTTCAACCAATACTGGCATAGTTTTTCGGATGTCTTTACAGTACTGATTCAAAGTTTTCGCAAGCCGCCAAGAATCTACCGTTTCTACCATATCGAACAACAATGCCGCCGTTTTGGCTTTATTGCGCTGCAGATGCCCTATCATATGCCATCTAGCCCTGTTGCCAATCACCTGTATCATTGGGGCTGCTTCCTGTACGTAATTGTGACCAATATGGGTAATCCCTGCCTGGATAACCGCGTCCACCTCCTGCACGCTTCGCGTTTTTACGGCAGCCAAAAGGATTACATAGTTTGGGATATCGTCTAATATTTCTTTGGCATTGTTGATAATTTCTTCCCGGTAAGCGAGATCCATCATTTACCTTTCGATAAGACAATCACAACAGCAACCATCACCCCAGCTCCAAGAGCGAATAGAGAAAATTTTTTATTTTCTTTTTCAACAGCTGGAAGCAAGTGTGACGCGCCTACATAGGTCAGCGCGCCAGCTGAAGCAGCCAGGAGCACGCTCAATGTGGAGCGGTCTATTTTGTTTATAAACGGAAAAGA
>CAYPPV010000136.1:0-3727 GCA_964412705.1 uncultured Pelolinea sp.
TGCCAGCCATTTTCCCCGAGAAGGGGTACAAAGGCGACCGGCAGGACTTCTTCTTTTTTCATACCCTCCTCTGTCTTTGTCCATAACTCCAGTACCTGTCGCCAGCGTGCTCCAACCGGAATCACAATCTTCCCGCCCTGCTTCAACTGCCCAAAAAAAGACTTCGGCACTCTAGGGGCTGCCGCAGTAGCAATGATACCATCATAGGGCGCACCTTCCTCCCAGCCAAGTGTACCGTCTCCAACATGAATGTGTACATTATCGATTCCCATTTCCCTGAAAGTTTTTTCTGCACGTTCTGCAAGTTCGGGGCGGAGCTCAACAGTATGGACAACATCAGCAAGCTTGCTTAAAATCGCCGCCTGATAACCTGAGCCTGTCCCAATTTCAAGAAGATTTTCATCTCCTTTCAATTCAAGACGTTCAGTCATCAAGGCAACGATATATGGTTGCGAAATGGTCTGGCCCCCGCCTATTGGCAGCGGATAGTCAGCGTAGGCCTCATCTATCAGATGCTCGGGGACAAATTTATGTCTCGGAATATCGCGCATCGCCTTAAGAACTCTTGCATCAGAAATCCCCCTGCCGGAAATTTGATTCTCAACCATGCGCTCCCGCCTCTGTTTGAAAACATCTTCTTCACCCATAAAAAGATTATACAAAATTACATAAATTATTGATATCTCTGCTGGAGATCATTAGAAATACTTCTGTCCACTTTCCCCATTGGGTAATGTTTTAATTCTTTGACCCTCACCCACTCACACTCCTCCACCTGAAGCGGTTTTGGCTGCCCTTTATCCAGCTTAGCAAAAAAAGTGTGGACAGTAACACGGAAATGGGTATATGTATGTTTGTATATGCCGAATATCTCAAAAGGTCGGACAAGAATTCCCAACTCCTCTTTCAATTCCCGGACAAGCGCCTCTTCATTTGATTCCTTTTTCTCAACCTTTCCCCCGGGAAACTCCCATAACCCTCCCAAAAAGCCTTTTGACGGCCGCTTATCAATAAGAACCTCTTGAATCTTATTTTCAATAATCGCAGCTACAACCTGGTAATGGGGGATGCGTTTCTTTTTTCCCTTTACGGGAAGAAAATTTTGCGTCGCTTTTTTAAATGATTCGCAATATTTATGCAAAGGGCAATGAGTACATTTTGGATCTGAGGGAATGCAGATAACCGAACCCAGATCCATTAATGCCTGGTTAAAATCACCAGGTTTCTTTTCAGGTAATAGTTCGACCAATTTTTTCTTGAGAAAATTTCTATTCCTATTGACATTGACTGGCTGTTGATAATTGAAGAGCCGGGCAATCACCCGTATCCCATTCCCATCAAGAGCCGGCACTTTTTCATGATAGGCAATCGACATTATCGCACCGGATATGTACTCGCCAATTCCCGGAAGGCGCTGTAGTGCCGCCTCATCTACCGGAAATTCACCGTTGTAATCTTCCATGATGATTTTTGCTGTCTTATAGATATTTCTCGCCCTGCTGTAATAGCCTAAACCCTCCCAGATTCGCAATATCTCCTCTTCATTTGAGTTTGAAACTGATTCCAGATCTTGAAAGATAGACATCCATTTTTCAAAGTAGGGTATTACAGTCTCAATTCTAGTCTGCTGCAGCATCACTTCAGAAATCCATATCTCATAAGGATCGCTGCTTCCCCGCCAGGGCAAAATCCTGGCATGCTTCTGATACCATTTCATCAGAGCTTTGGGTAATTGCCGCATAATCTGAATTGATTTTCTAGGAAATTATTAAAATTGAAATCCGTCATTAGCGGGGACGATTTTGTAACGGTATCTTGTCACAAAATCCCTCAGTTTATTTTCCAGGCTGATCCATTTTTCCGAGGAGATGATTTCTTCAATCTGACCAATAGTTGGCAGGATCGCGCCAACCATAATCTGTGGATATTCTCCATAAACCGTAACCCATGCATCGCTTAATTTGAATCCCATTTTCTGAAGCTCTGGAAGGAATTCACGCACCACAAACTCAAAATATTCCTGCTCACGATTCGGAGATATATCCCATGTCAAGATCAGCTTGGCGGGCACGCTTTACTCCTACTTATGGGGATAATCCAAAATAACCACCTGTGTTTCTTCAGGAAGCGCGTTCGGATTGGTCGCTTTGAAAGACTCTACCGTTTCCACAGTTGAGAGTCCCATCTCTTTCAGAAATTTTCCAATTGGGTCCAGTTTCGCTGTCGAATCCGGCGTGGCATAATGCATTGGAATGACAACATTGGGCTCAAACAAGCTGATGGCGTTCGACGCTTTGGCTGCATTCAACGCGCCGTTTCCACCAACCGGGACAAGGGCAATGTGCACAGGACCAAGAGATTCAACTTCTGTCTGGGTGGGAACCTGCACCATATCCCCCAAATGCGCTATGTTGATTCCGTCATATTCAATTAAATAAAGTGTATTTACAATTCTGGCTGTATCATTCTTGCGCCTACGGTCCGTCTGAAGACCCGTGATAAAGATACCCCCAACTTCATACTCCCCAGGACCAGAAATAATATATGGATCGCCTTTAACCGCTTTTACATGATTATGTCCTGGAGTGTCATGGCTGACAGTGACAATATCCCCTTTAAGCTTTAAAGGTTCGTATCCAGCCGCACTGTTATCATACGGATCGCAGATAACCGTGGTGCCTGCCCTTTCAGTAATACGAAAACAAGAATGCCCATACCAAAATATTTCCATCAAACCTCCGGCAATGCCGATGATTATACAATACCATGTTTTTCCAATCTTTTTTATAAATATTATCAAATCTACTCATTTGATAATTTAATATGACATTCTACACGTGATGGAAGTATTATCCCAATTTCCCCAATTATGGCCAGATAATCGATTTTTAGAAATGATCGAAGTGATTCAATCAAAAGCAGATAAAAATGGCAAGTATACGAGCGAGTCTATCTGGACAAAGTGGAAAGGGTGGGAATTCTGCCAAAAAAGAGAACCGTCCCGCTGGGTGACATTCTGTGCGCTAAGTATTGAGAGAAGAAATCCAGCTATGAGAAAAGGAAATGCGGCAATAAGAAATTGATTTTCCAGTATAGTTCAATGATTGACACAGAATTCTCCTCAATTTCAACACAGATGATGGACTCATTATTCCCAATACTGCTTTCATAGATATCTTCTTCCACGTTGATAATCATCCGAAGCAAATTAGATTGTCCATCAGGAATTTCTCTTATATCGATACTCTAACTTTCTGTACAAGCATCATATTTATCGTGCCAATCCCTGGGTAGACCCTGAAGTTCATAGTTGCGTTCAAGAAAATGCCTTGTCCGGGTATCAACGACATCGATTGGGACATCAAAATCCCCCTCCGTGAATTCTACATAACCCTAAATGCAGAAGCTGATCATCACATTCATTGATAGCAGTTCATCTCTTTCTCCATTTTCATCAAAATTCCAGAGTTCATCATTGGCAAAATTCGCAAGGTGCCAGAGCTCATGTTCATCCTAATATTCAGACTTTCCAATATTTACATGGTAATCCTGCCCAGCATGGGTATCTAATATTTGCGAAGCGATAAACCCATTTTCTTTTTCATTAGAGTAAATCCTCAAATCCCCCCTCCCAAATTGGCAAACGCAATATTGCACCCCATCTGCAAACAATTAACTTTCATGCGTATCAGCATTTGTACCCATCATTAACGATTCTGATAATCCA
>CAYPPV010000137.1:0-3611 GCA_964412705.1 uncultured Pelolinea sp.
CTATTTTGGAGACTACGATTCACTTCTTGGAGATTACGACGAAGCACAGGTAATCTACAACTTTTCTCTCCCTCCTCTAATAATGCATGCCATCGTTACGGGAAATTCATCGGTTCTAAATCATTTCGTTTCGGAAAAAATGGAAACGCCCTCGGAAAATACTTATTTCTTTAATTTTATTGCTTCCCACGATGGAATTGGCGTTTTACCGGCTAGTGAATTTCTCAGCCCGAAACAGGTGCAAAATCTTGCTGAAATCACGATAAGTAATGGGGGAAAAGTATCCTACAAAACCAATGACGACGGGACCAGGAGCATTTATGAATTGAATACAACCCTTTTTGATTTCTTTAAAAATGCTAGGGAGAAAAATAAAGAAGCCGCTGAAAAACGCTTCCTCGTATCTCAGGCAGTTCTATTATCTATTAAAGGCATTGCAGGTGTTTATATCCACAGCTTGTTCGGCTCAGATAATTGTTATCAATGTTTAAAAAAGACAAATCATGCCCGTTCCCTCAATAGAAAAAAGTTTTCCTGGCAAGAGTTTCAGGATTTAATTGAAGGGGTTGGTCATGACAGGCAATATAGAATTTTCAATAATATGAAAAAAATTATGAGGTTGCGGTTGAAATATTCCTGCCTTGGTCAAAATGGTAAGCAGAAAGTAATAACAGCTCAGGAAGAAATTTTTATAGTTAGAAGAAGCGATGATTGTTCAACAATTTACTGTATGGCCAATCTCTCTGACGCTGAAAAAGAGTTGGAAATGGATTTTGGAGCATCGAATATGTTAGATATCATTTCCGATAAAGAATATAATTCCGAGAATGGTATCTACAAGATCCTTTTTGACCCATACCAGTATATTTGGATGAAAATACAAATTGGTTAGGAGAGATTATGTCAAAAGTATTAATTGCTTATGCAACATGGGCTGGCGCGACTAAGGAAGTTGCTGAACAAATTTCAGAAACATTTAAAGAAAATGGATTCGATGTAGATTTGGAAGAGGCGGGAAAAATCCAATCCATTGCCAAATATGACGGGATTGTTCTAGGCACATCCATTCATGCAACCAAACCAGTAGGAGGATTTACCAAATTCATTAGAAAATTCCGAAATGAACTAACGGAGAAACGGATTGCGTTATTTACAGTATGCGCAAATATGATGGATGACTGTGAGGAAAATAGAACCGAAACACTTGGCTGGCTGCAAAATGCCACCAGCAAATATCCTGAACTGAAACCAGTGTCAGTCGGCCTTTTTGGCGGTGCGGTTATTACCGAGGGCAAGGAATATGAAAGCCTTTTCTTCTTTGTAAGAAAAATTATCGACGCCATGAAAAAGAAAATGGTTGAGGATTACGGAAAAAGCGATTTCCGGGATTGGGAAAAAATCCGAAGCTGGTCAGAGGAAATCTTACCTTTCTTCAGATAATTAAAATTGACTGCAAATAAAACAAAATCTTCAATTTTCAGCTTAGCATTAATACTGGTTATAGCCATAATTGGTGGTTTTCTTTTATGGCGTGCCACAACATGGGGGCCATGGGCATTCAGCGATTCATCCGCATATTTAAGCGGGGCAAGAAATTTTATCAAGGGTCGTGGTCTGGTTATTCTGCATTCTGCCGGATATAAAATCCAGATAACCGAGTTTCCTCCTTTGTTCCCCGTTCTTTTAGGATTATTAAGTGGAAAAGATGGGGATTTTATCCAGGTCGCCCGATGGATGAATATCATCCTTTTCAGCGGAAGTGTGTTTTTTGTCGGTTCAATAATCTATTTTGTAGGAAAAAGTGTACTTCTTAGCATCTTTGGTTCTGCCGCAGTAGCGTTAGCCCCCATCATGATTGAGTACTATTCCAGTTTAATGTCAGAACCGCTGTTCATTTTTATCTTGCTGTTTTTGGTACTATTTGTTTATCTTTTTCTTATTAAGAAAAGAAACATTCTATCATTCCCTCTTTTATTATTTTCAGCAGCGCTTCCCCTAATCCGGTATGCGGGGTTAATATTCATAATTTCAATTGGTTTTTTTGCCTTTATTATTTTCAAAGGGAAGAAAAAAAATGGGGTATTAAAGATATTGCCCTATTTTGCATTTTCATTTTTGCCTGTTTCATTGTGGTTGATTTATCTATATATCCATCATGGAAAGCTTGGCGGCAAAGGATTTTTTCTATCATCATCCTTTTCTTATGAATTTTTTCAGTCTGTAGGTGAGGAATTAAATCTTTTAAAAACCTGGATTCCATATATGGAATCACACGCGATTGAATGGGTCAGTTTCAGTGCCTTGATTTTATTTTTTATCTTCTTCCTTGGAATAATCAGTTTTATCCTTTTTTATATATTTAAAAAGCCGGAATTGTTCTCAAGATCCAATATTCAGTTATCCATCCTACTCTTAATAATGATCGTCTTTTATTTAACTTTTATCGCCCTCTTGCACACTATCACCATACCGCAAATTGATATTATTCCTCGCATGCTTTCTCCGTTATTTCCACTTTTCATTCTTCTCATTTGCAACTTGCTGGGTTTTATTACAGAACAATTGAAGGAAAAAATATTCTTAACTTTTGCTGTCTGCATTTTGGGAGTTCTCACTATCAGGTATTATTATCTATCTTCTATCTCAATTGTTCAAAATTATGAATCAGAAGGGCGTGGGTATACTGCAAGGATTTACCAGCAATCCGGAATTATAGAAGCGATAAATAAATTGCCGGATGAAGAACCGAAAGTAAGCAATTCCGCAGGATTTGTGTTATTTCATACTAACCGCTTTCCATATGAAAACAACCAATTCCCAAATCATCAATTCGGAAGAGGAAATTCATATGGAGAAAAATCGTTCCGTGAGAAAGGGGCAGCTCTTATTATCCTTTATTCAGATTTCTTCAATTACTACGGCAGCGTTGCAAAATCCCTTTTAGATTCGATAACAGATAATTTGGTGATTCATTATAAAGATTCTGAGGGTGGAATATATTACTATCCGAAATAATTATTCCACCGTTACCGACTTGGCTAGATTTCTTGGCTGATCCACATCCAATCCTTTCATTGTAGCAATATGATATGCAAAAATCTGTAGTGGTATGACAGCAAGAATCGGATTGATAAACCAATCTGCTTCCGGGATCCATAAAACATCATCAGCAAGTTCGGCTATTCTTTCATCACCGTCCGTAGCAACCGCTATTACCCTTCCGCCACGGGCTTTTACCTGTTCGAATTGGCTGAGCATCTTTTCATACCATTGGTCTTTTGGGATAATTCCTAGAACAGGCATTTTTTTATCTATGAGAGCGATTGGACCATGTTTCATCTCTCCAGCCGGATATGCCTCAGCATGGATATACGAAATCTCCTTCAATTTCAGCGCTCCCTCATAAGCTATCGGCATATTAATGCCCCTGCCTAGGTATAGCATATGATCGTAATCTTTGTATTTTATTGCAATTTCTAAAATTTCTGATTCTCTCTCTAAGCAGTTGCCGACTAGTTCTGGAACCGCGCAAATCTGCCTGATAATGTTGCGCCATTTTTTTATGTCTATTACTTTTTTCTGTTCTGCAAGAAATACAGATAAAAGGAGTA
>CAYPPV010000138.1:0-3605 GCA_964412705.1 uncultured Pelolinea sp.
AGACTACGACTATTTTTGGGGAGTTTACGATTATGTTACTAACCAAGATACAATTAATGGGATTCACGCTAAATTAGACCGACTAACAGATGAAAACCAGAGAAGATTTGAAGGAGAGTTTTATACACCATTAAAATTTGGGAAAAAAGCGATTCATTATACCATTCATGATGATCGGTTAATTATGAAAAGATTGTTATGATTAAACCGTGGTTTCGGATAGTTTTATCAGTATTTACATTCATATCCCATTCTGCAGGGCTCGCTGCAGCTACTGCGATTTTAACACATATGCCGGATGCGACTATTTAATTGATCAATATGTTTCTACTTTAAAAATTGAAGTAGAGAAAGTGAGATCAATAATGACTGATGAGTATCTGGCGGGGACGATTTATTTTGGCGGGGGCACGCCGACCATGCTGAAAGTGGAGCACTTTGCCGACATCCTGCAGACCCTGAAAAAGCATTTTAGATGGACAGAGAATATCGAGATTACAACCGAGGCTAATCCGCAGAACATCCATGTCCAATATTTAAGAGACTTACATTCGGCGGGTATTAACCGCATCAGCTTTGGGATGCAGTCCGCGCTGCCGGGTGAGCTGGAGATTCTGGGAAGAAGGCACCAATTCCAGGATATTGTTGCCAGTGTGGAATGGGCAAGGTCGGCTGGATTTCAAAATATCAGCCTGGATCTCATTTTCGGTATCCCAACCCAAATAATTTCTACATGGAAAAAATCACTGGAGGAAGCAGTTAGGCTTGAACCGAACCATCTATCTCTTTACTCCCTGATTTTGGAAGAAACAACTCCCTTATACAGAGCTGTTCGGGCTGGCAGGTTTCCTCAGGTAGACAGCGATCTTGACGCGGATATGTATTCCTACGCAATGGATTTTTTGGGGGAGATGGGATTTGGCCAATATGAAATTTCCAATTGGGCGTTCGGGGAGGATTCCCAATGCAAGCATAACATCCAATATTGGCGGAATGGCCCGTATCTTGGATTCGGCGCAGGTGCGCATAGCCATTATAATCATAGGCGTTGGCGTAATATATCAAAGATCTCGGAATATATCCATCAGTCAATGGAGAATGATAAAGGAATTCCGCCTGCAGTAGAAGACCTTCAAAAATTGAAAAAGATGGATGAAATAAGAGAGACCATAATGATGGGTATGCGGTTGACGAATGAGGGCATCGATATTGATAGCTTTTTCCATCGTTTTGGCAGCTATGTCCATGATATTTTCGGCAAAGAAATTAACAGGCTGCTAGCGCAGGAATTAATTGAGGAATACCATTCAAGCAACAGTAAAGGGATCCGGCTGACACGAAGAGGGCGGATGGTTGGAAACCAGGTGTTTATGCAGTTTGTAGAGTGAGCAGGGACAAACATCAATATATGATAACGGGTGTTCGGTATGCTTCAGGGTTTTTATCGTTCGGATAGGGAGTGGACCAGCAGTAAATCCATTTTGCGTCTTCAGGCCGCATATTAATGCAACCGTGGCTCATTGGTGCGCCATAATTATTGTGCCAGAATGTACCGTGAATAGCAACCCCTGTTCTCTGCTGTACGTACGATACCCACGGAACCCCTTCATATTCGTCAGCATCTGGGTCCACTCTCAATGTTCCCTCACCCATATGCACGGAAGGTCTTTTATCAAAAATTTCGTGATTCCCCTTTGGAGTTTCCCATGGAATCATGGAAGGATCGGGAAGCGGTTTGAATTGTCCTGTTGAAACCCTGGATTCCAATACAACCTGATCTCCCTCGAAGGCTTTTAGGTTTTGGTGATCAATTGAGATCTCTATTCTTTTAAGTTCCGGAGCAACCTCGGAATGGATGGGTTTCAGTTCTTCATCTTCAACTTTCCTGAGATGGGTTGCGCGGGTATAATAATCAATTGTAAGCAATGCATTATGAATCCTATACCAGGGCTCCCCATCCGGCCCTTCGACTGTTTCATGGACAATATGGGTGGATGCATAATACAAATTGCGTTTCTCGGGATTTTCCCAATCTTCCCACACACCGTTCCTGTCCCTTTTTAAAACCCGTGAGAAAGGTACGCTCACTTCCATAAGCTGGCCTGTTGAGGGAAATTCATAAAGAATAGGATTGAGCTGGTTGCGCACCGGCTGGATATATGCGCTATGCATATACCCGCCCCAAACCCTGTACCAGAAAGGGTTATAGCCGGGGCCGTCTTCTGATTCGATCACATCATAAATATGAATGATTTCATTGAAATAATGCTGAAACCGGATATTCCGGAAATCTTTGTCTGACGGTTCGCTGTAAACGCTGACAGATTCTGCAGTAACGCGTCCTAGGTGCGCAGGAGAAATGCTGTTTTCTGAATACTTTCTTCCGCTAAGCATGAGCGCGGAAAAACCAACCCCCATGCTTTTCAGAAAATCTCTGCGGTCCATTTTCATACGCACAGTATTATACTTACTAAAAGGACAAAAATAATAGAATTTACCCATGATGGGTATTAAAGCCGCAGTAAGGCGGCTGGATCTGCCCGGCTGTAATAAGAGCGGAAAGCAGCTGTCTCTCTCAATTGAGTCTTAAGCAGTTCCGTGATTGCCTGAAGGTCTTTGGATTTCTTTCCCCGGCACCTGTATATTTTGAATCTTTCAGTTTCCTCCCGGATGGTTATCTCCCCCTTCGCTTGCCACCATTTCAGTCCGTTTATGATTGTCTCTGCCACATATCCAAGTTTACCTGCCGGATCTTCTATCTTGAAATCGTGTTTGCCTGAACTCAAAATGTGCTTGATCATTCCCCCCAATTTCTTTAGAAAAATATCCAAATCATCATCCTGTTTGTAGAGATTAAGCAGGTAGATCTCTCTGGGTCTTACGGAATCCAGCACCTCATTTAAAACGGAATAGCCGGGTGGAGGTGAAATAACTGCTAATAATTTTTTTTCTTCAAGCTGTAAGCGATTCCGGAAACCCGGTTTCTCCGGGCATAGAAGCCCCTCACACCACAGTAAACAATCTTTGTTTTTTAACAGATCAGAAACAACTTCCTCCGGGTTATTTGATATCCTGAAATCATGAACCGTCATTTTTCTCGCTGCTAGCGGCAGGGTAATGACTTCTCTCTCGCTCTCACGCCAATCAATCCATTCCAGAATGGCTTTTGGCTGTTGGGCATAGTCATCAGATTTTGGTGTATAGGCAAGATCAAACATGCCTGATGGAAGAGGTTCATTGTAGCTGTTCCACCAGATGGCTTCCCTTATTTCTCCTTCCGTGTCCTGAACTCTCAGTTTCCGGTGCTGACTGCCAATGCCTATGGACGTGTGTTCCACAATCTCCAGATCTTTTGTGACCAGCACCGGAGCCGGATTCGCTGGTCCAAATGGGGCGAGCAGGTCCATCTCGGCCAGCAATAAGGAATTAATATTGGACAGGGGCAGATAGCTGTCAATTTGTAGCTCTTTTTCCACTGTCCTTCCATCCAGCATCTCGTCAATTGATTTTGAAATTGACTCCCTGAAAATATCAATTTTTTCTGTTTGCAATGAAAGACCTGCAGCCATCGAGTGGCCGCCAAAATTCAATAATATTTGGCTGTT
>CAYPPV010000139.1:0-3589 GCA_964412705.1 uncultured Pelolinea sp.
ATTCCCGCTGCAGCAGACCCGATTTTCCCTAGGTATTTGCTGTAAAAAATCAGAATGAATGCGACAGTTAAGACACTAAAAGTAGCGTGGGGTAGTCTTGATGAAAAATCGGTATCGCCAAAAAGATAGTATGACAAAGCTATTAGATGAAACTGGAGTGGCCCGTGCGTGATCGGATCATGCCTGTATCCTCTGCCTTTGTAAAGGTCAAAAGAGGGAACTACATGGTTTACCTCATCGTGGCTCATTACTCTTTCACCGAGATTGACGAATCTGGTGAAAACTGCCAATGCGATAATGGCAATGATTGCGATATGCCAGAGATTAACTCGTTTAGAAAATTCTTTTGAAGACTGATTCAATATTTCTCCATTAAATAAAGCGGTTGATTTTTTATGATAAAATTCAAGTGTTAACAATTCTAATTATAAAATGCGGGGACAAATTCTTAAACAATTTCGCAGAAAATTGAAAACGAATAATCTTGACCAATAATGGCAAAATTGATACAATATGTGTTTGCCAAAATATCAATTGTTATTGTAGGTAAGCGAATTAGGAGCACCTAAATGAAATCTGATTTACCAGTAAAATCATTTGCACGCATTCATTCAATTTTAGATATCCCCAATTTAATTGAGATACAAAAAAAATCATTTAAGAGACTGAAAGAAGAAATACTCGCAGACCTTTTTACTGAGATTTCTCCTATTGAGTCATACAATAAAGGAATCAAGCTGTACTTCCCAAGTAACTCCTCTGAGGTTGAAGATTTTGATCTGAAATATTGGTTTGAGGATCCGAAGTACACGGATGAAGAATGTGTGGAAAGAGATCTTACTTATGCATCACCCCTCTATGTTTCGGTTTTGTTAGCGGGGCCGGAAGTGCCGGAGCCAATTAAGCAAGAAATTTTCATGGGTGATTTCCCTGAGATGACGGATAAAGGCACCTTCATTATTAATGGAACCGAACGCGTTGTAGTATCTCAGCTTATACGCTCTCCCGGTGTATATTTCAATGCCGAGGTAAACAGGGCCACCGGAAAGAAACTGGCTTCAGCAAAATTAATTCCGGACCGCGGTGCTTGGATGGAATTTGAAACAAGAAAGAATGATTATCTTATTCTCAAATTTAACCGAAAGCGCTCCATTCCGGTCACGGTTTTCCTGCGGGCTCTGGCAACCATTGACGATGGTTTTGAGGATTCTCCTTTAAAAACAGGTGAGGACCAGGAATTAATCGATCTTTTCCAGGATATTGATAATGACCCGGATCGCTTGTTCATTATTAATACAATTCGCCAGGAACCGGAATGGGAGCTGTCTGATGGTAAAACGGTAGCAGAAGCCGCACTTATTGAATTTTTCAAGAAAATGCGGCCAGGTGATCCTGCCACGTTGGAAAATGCCAGGGAGTTTCTCGAACAGCAGATTTTGGACCCACGCCATTATGACCTGAAAAAGGTTGGCAGGTACAAACTTAACCAGAAATTTGACCTGAGCTCAAAAATACCGGTTTCTAACCGGACGCTCACAAAATGGGATATGGTCCACCTCGTTCGCCGGATGATTATGATCAATAATGAGATGGAAGAAAAGGATGATATTGATCACCTGGGCAATCGCCGGATCAAAACAGTAGGGGAATTGATCCAGAACAAGTTGCGAATCGGTATGCGCAGAATGGAGCGGGTTATTAAGGAGAGGATGTCCATACGTGAGCAGGACCAGATTTCACCCGTGAGCCTGATTAATATTCGTCCTTTAGTGGCTTCCCTGCGTGAATTCTTTGGGTCCAGCCAGCTCTCCCAGTTTATGGACCAGACCAATCCTTTAGCAGAACTCAGGCATAAGCGCACATTGTCCGCGTTGGGCCCTGGTGGCCTTAGAAGGGACCGGGCCGGATTTGATGTCCGTGATGTACACAACTCCCATTATGGCCGAATTTGTCCGATTGAAACACCAGAAGGGCCCAACATTGGTTTGATAGGCCGGCTAGCTTCTTTTTCTCGAGTGAATGATTACGGTTTTCTCGAAACGCCATACCGACGTGTATACAACCAACTGAAACCTGAGGATAACCGACTGGAAGGAAAGAAACTCCGTGAAACGGTTGTCAATGAAAAGGGAGATGTAATTGTCCGAGAAGGTGAGCGTATCACCTCAGATATCTTTTCAGAAATCAAAAAATTGAAAGGCAAAAAAGAGACCATTCAGATTGTCCCGTTCGTATCGGATGAGGTGGAATATCTTTCAGCAGACGCAGAGGACAAATTTAACATTGCCCAAGCCAATACACCCGTTAATGAATTCGGTGAATTTGAAACCGAACGCATTTCTTCGCGCTTCCATTCCGATTTTATCTCGAGCAGGCCGGAAAGGATTGATTTCATGGATGTTGCGCCGCATCAGATTGTTGGTATCAGCGCTTCACTGATACCTTTCCTGGAACACGATGATGCGAACCGGGCTCTGATGGGATCGAACATGATGGCACAGGCTGTTCCGCTTATTTCTCCGGAACTGCCTATTGTTTCCACTGGCATGGAAAGGTATGCCGCTGTTGATTCGGGACAGGTTGTTACCGCTGAAGAAGATGGCGAAGTGTTATCCGTTAATGGGAAAAAGATCACAGTCCGAACAGATAATGGTAACAAGGTGTACCTGCTTAAAAAATACCAGCGGTCCAATCAAAGCACCTGCGTGGACCAGAGACCGATTGTGGAAAAAGGGCAGAGAGTACACAGAGGAGATGTCATTGCGGATTCTTCTTCGACAGTGAACGGTGAGTTGGCAATTGGACAAAATGCAACCATAGCATTTTTATCCTGGGAAGGAGGCAACTTCGAGGATGCGATTTTGATATCGGAAAAACTGGTTCAGGAGGACCGCTTCACTTCTGTTCATATTGAGAAATATGAAATAGAGGCCAGGGATACGAGACTGGGTCCAGAAGAGATCACCAGGGATATCCCCAATGTTGGCGAAGATGCCATCAAGGACTTGGACGAAAATGGAATCATTCGTATTGGTGCAGAAGTTGGCCCCAACGACATCCTTGTCGGGAAGATCACACCAAAGGGTGAGAAAGAATTAACTCCTGAAGAACGGCTGCTCCGGGCTATTTTCGGTGAAAAATCCCGGGATGTGAAGGATACTTCTTTGAGGATGCCGCACGGAGGTAAAGGAAAAGTTGTTGATGTGAAGGTATTCACAAGAGAAGAAAACAGTGATCTTTCAGCCGGCGTGGAGAAAATGGTTCGAGTTGCAGTTGCCCAATTGAGAAAGCTGACAACTGGCGACAAAATGGCAGGAAGACACGGAAACAAGGGGGTAGTTTCTAGAGTCGTTCCAGTTGAAGATATGCCCATCTTGGAAGATGGGACACCACTCGATATCATCCTGAATCCCCTGGGTGTACCGGGCCGAATGAATATCGGCCAGGTTCTCGAAACGCATCTTGGATGGGCTGCATCCAGGCTGGGATTTCGGGCAATAACGCCTGTATTTGATGGTGCAGACGAAAGAGAAATTGAAGCAGAGTTAGCACGAGCATGGCTGATAGACACCGCATGGAATGAAACTAC
>CAYPPV010000140.1:0-3522 GCA_964412705.1 uncultured Pelolinea sp.
CCCCTTTCCCCTGCTCCCCGCCAGCCTTCTTCTTGACAGCCCTCTTTCCATCAGATACAATGCCTGCACTTCAAAAAAAAGGGCCTGTAGCGCAGTTGGGAGCGCGCCTCAATCGCACTGAGGAGGTCAGGGGTTCGAATCCCCTCAGGTCCATGGCAGGAATGTGGGTTGGTTGACGGAACTAATAATTCGATGTACAATCGCCGACGCAATCAACCAATAAGAGATCAGTAATATGGGCCCATAGCGCAGTTGGGAGCGCGTCTCAATGGCATTGAGAAGGTCGAGGGTTCGAATCCCTCTGGGTCCACAGGTGAAAGGCCGTGAATGGAGTAATAAGTCATCCGTCAGAGAGCCATGTGGTATGGTGAAAAATGGTAGGCGCAGGCGGAGCGCATGAGACCCAACTCGCCATTCGGATTGAACAAGGCCGGAGCGGTGAATCCGTTAGCTGCTCCCGGGTGAGCCCGTTACAGCAAACTCGAGGTGGTCTGTTTAAAAGGGCAACCAGGGTGGTACCGCGGAGCGATCTCCGTCCCTGTGGGCGGAGAATTTTATTTAACTGAGGTCATATGAGCGAACCAATTGAACAATACATACCTGCAAGAATAGAGAAAAAATGGCAGCAGCGTTGGGAAGAGGATGGCCTATACCATGCGGATATTGATCCCACCAGAAAAAAATATTATGCTCTGACCATGCTGCCCTATCCCTCGGGAAATCTGCACATCGGTCACTGGTTTGCGATGACTCCGTCAGACGCGAGGGCGAGATTCCTGCGTATGCGCGGATATAATGTGATATTCCCGATGGGATTCGATGCATTTGGCTTGCCGGCAGAAAACGCTGCAATCCAGAGAAACATTCATCCCAAAGAATGGACATATGACAACATCGCCCACATGCGCGAGCAGATGAAAAGCATGGGTGCGGTGTTTGATTGGCGGCGCGAGGCAATATCCTCCGATCCGGAGTACTATCGCTGGACTCAATGGTTTTTCGTTAAACTGTTTGAAAACGACCTGGCATATCGAAAAATGTCGCCCGTTGACTGGTGCCCCAAATGTAACACAACACTGGCGAGAGAGCAGGTTTGGGGGGAAGACCGGCACTGTGAACGATGCGATACGCCTGTAATCAAGAAAGATCTCGCCCAGTGGTTTTTCAAGATCACGGATTATGCTGAGGAACTCTTGGATTTCAGCAAGATCGACTGGCCCGAAAGAGTGGAACTTTTGCAGAAGAACTGGATTGGTAAATCCGCCGGTGCTTCAGTTGTGTTCAAAACGGAACAGGGTGACCCTCTGGAAGTTTTCACAACAAGGCCGGATACCCTTTGGGGAGCTACCTTTATGGTTTTGGCGCCTGAACACCCCCTTGTTGAAAAGCTGACAACAAAGGATAGAAAAGAAGAAGTGGACAGGTATGTTGAAGAAGCTGTTCGCCAGACTGAAATCCAGAGAGAATCGACCGAAAAAGATAAAACGGGTGTTTTCACCGGAAGCTTTGCGATCAATCCTGTAAATGACGAAAAAATTCCGGTCTGGGTGGCTGACTATGTGTTGATGACATACGGCACGGGGGCGATCATGGGTGTGCCTGCTCATGACCAGCGAGATTTCGATTTTGCCCGCCGTTATAGGCTTGAAATACGTCCAGTAATCCAGCCGGATAACATGCAAGACCTGATTGGTTCGGAGATGGAGGAAGCGGTTCCTGCTGAAGGGCGCATGATTAACTCCGGGCCGTTAACAGGAACGCCAGCTGGAAAAACGATAGAGCAAGCAATTAATTTTGTCAGAGAAAAAGGTGTTGGAAAGGAAGCGGTCACATACCGCATTCGGGATTGGCTGATTTCCCGCCAGCGGTATTGGGGAGCTCCCATCCCAATCATTTTCTGCGAGAATTGCGGAGAAGTAGCGGTGCCGGAAAAAGATCTTCCAGTCCTGCTGCCGGATGATGTGGAGTGGAAGCCAACTGGTGAGAGCCCACTCAAACTACATCCGACCTGGCGCTTTACAACCTGCCCAAAATGCGGCGGAAAAGCGGAGCGGGAAACGGATACCATGGATACATTTATGTGCTCTTCCTGGTATCACCTTCGGTACCTGTCACCCGGTTACGACAAGTGGCCTTTCAAGCAGGACGAGTATGATTATTGGATGCCGGTGGATACATATACAGGTGGTGTGGAGCACGCAACCATGCACCTGATTTACACGCGCTTTTTCCACAAAGCCTTCCGCGATATGGGGGTAACCAAAGGGGACGAACCCATGCTTCAGCTGAGAAATCAAGGCCAGATACTCGGCCCGGATGGCCAAAGAATGAGCAAGTCCCGCGGGAACGTAGTAGACCCGGATGAACAGGTCCGGCTTTACGGCGCAGATACCGTCCGTGCTTATTTGATGTTCGGCTACCGCTGGGAAGACGGCGGTCCATGGGATCCAGGTAATATACAGGGATCCCACCGTTGGCTAGGCCGCGTTTGGAGCATTTTTTTGGAGGAGGGAGACAAAGGAAAAAGATATGAATCCATGGAAAGAGACCTACGGCGCAAAGTTCACCAGACGCTTCAGTCTGTGACTGCGGATTTCAAGAATTTTAACTTTAACACGATAATCTCATCATTGATGAAACTGCTCAATGACATGGTAACTTTTAAGGATGCAGGCGGTTGGGGTTCAGATGTTTGGGAAGAATCGGTAGATATTTATCTGCGTATGATGGCCCCTGCTGTTCCTCATATTGCTGAAGAGTTGTGGGTAAGACTCGGAAAACCTTATTCCATCCATCAGCAGAAGTGGCCTGAAGTGGATAAGGATGCGGTAAAAGAGGAAGAATTTGAGCTCGTAATTCAGGTGAATGGAAAATTGAGGGATAAACGGAATGTTCCGGTGACAATTTCCGAAGAAAAGGCAAAAGAGCTTGCTATGGAAAGTGATCATGTTCAGAAATTCCTTAAAGGAAAGAAACCAAAGAAATTAATTTATGTGCCGGGACGTCTTATCAATATTGTCGTGTAAATGGATTTCCCAATAAAAAGGACTGCGGATCATAAACACAGTCCTAATTTTTTTGATTCTAATTTGAATTGTTTTTATCCCATTAGTAAATGAGCAGGACGGTTTGAAATTTTTGTACGAATGATTTTCGATGGAATGCCGGCTGCGCCAAATGCATTTTTCATTGAAGAACCAACCTCAGAAAATAAACTATCTGCAAATGCGATTACACTGGGACCGGCTCCGGATAGGCAGGCACCATATGCTCCTGCCCGCAGGGCGGCCTCGATTGCTTCTTCAGCCCCGGGAATGTGGGCAAGCCGGTGTTTTTGGTGAATTGCGTCTTTCATGGCTGAGGAGATAAGCGGCCTGTTTCCATTCTGCAAACCTTGAAGAAGAAGGCAGGCGTGGCTGGTATTGAATACTGCATCATCAAGGGGTACGTTTTCCGGCAGAATCATCCTTGCATTTTTTGTCGAAAAATCAACTTCGGGGACGGCAATGGTTACATCAAAAT
>CAYPPV010000141.1:0-3521 GCA_964412705.1 uncultured Pelolinea sp.
ATGATGCGCTGGCACAAGGGCGGGGCAGAATACGGGCGCCCGCCTTTTGACCCGGCGGTACTGCTGAAGATGCTGCTGGTGGCCTGGGGCGCTGCCGCTACCGTGGACTTGATCGGTATGAAATCCAGACATTGCTGGCAGCCATGGCCTTGAATCTCAAACGCATGCTCAAGCTGTTATACGGGGTGATTTTCAGAACCCCTTTACCGGATATGGTTTAGGGAGAACTGCGCCAGTTGGTTGAAAAATAGGGAAAATGGACATGAGAAAGGGATTTGAACAGTGAAATAAGACTAAAGAAAAAGTAGAAATTGGATCAACCAGCTTGAAATACCTCGCTATGGATGCTTTGATTTCAATTTGTGCTGATTTTTTCAACAGTCTCAGGAAGGGGTTGGCAAAATTTGAATAAAAGCCCAGGGTCATAGGAATAATATTATCTTGTAATCGGGAATGAAGTTCATATATAATTAACAAGCCATTAAGATGCAAATAGTTGCGAAGGGTGAGAAGGATCCATTCTCTAAGAGATTTCCTGGATTCAATAACGCCAAAAATTTCATTGGAAAATCGTTGACATTTTTTTGTCATTGTGCTAATATGGTAACGATAACATGATACCGATACCATTATCCCTTTACCCCAATCCTTTAAAGGAGAAAGCAAATTTTCTATCGGTGAGGAACATGCATGGGCGATAATTTGCTCGTAATGGAGGGCATTGATAAATCGTTTCCTGGGGTGGATGCCCTCAAGAAATGCCATTTTGACTTGAAAAAAGGAGAGGTGCACGCCCTTGTGGGGGAAAACGGCGCGGGCAAATCCACCCTGATGAAAATTTTTGCTGGTATCTATAAAAAAGATAGTGGCAAGATTATTTACAAGGGCGAAGAAGTGGAGATTTCCAATACCCATGCAGCACAGCAAATGGGCATCAGCATGGTGCACCAGGAGCTAAACCTCATGCCCCATCTCACAGCCGCCCAGAACATTTTTATCGGCCGTGAACCATTGAAAGGTGTCTTTCTGGATGAAAAAGCTATTAATGAAAAGGCGCAGGAACTCTTCGATTTAATGCGTCTCAAACTGGATCCGCGCATGAAAGTGGCGGATATGACCGTTGCCAAGCAGCAGATGGTTGAGATTGCCAAGGCGCTTTCCTTCAATTCTGACGTATTGGTTTTTGATGAACCTAGCGCGGCCCTGACGGATGTGGAAATCAAGGAGCTGTTCCGCATCATCCGCCAGCTGAAATCAGAAGGAGCCGGAATCATTTATATTACCCATCGTCTGGAGGAGCTGGAGGAGATTTCTGATCGTGTCACGGTTCTGCGCGATGGCCTGTATGTAGACACAGTCAAAACCAGAGACGCGACTATTGACCAGATTATCAAGATGATGGTCGGGCGGGTGATTTACGAATCCACGCCTGAAGTTCCTGAAGACCGCAGCCAGGAAGTAGTTCTGGAAGTGAAAGGCCTTTCCAAAAAAGGTGTTTTGAAGGATGTCAGCTTCCAGCTTAGAAAAGGAGAAATTTTGGGTTTTGCGGGTCTGGTTGGGGCGGGAAGGACGGAAACGGCCCGGGCGATATTTGGCGCTGACCCCTATGATTCCGGCGAAATCATTGTTAATGAAAAGAAAGCCAACATCAAACGTCCGGCAGATGCGGTGGTCTATGACATCGCCTATCTCTCTGAAGACCGTAAGCGCTACGGACTTTGCCTTGGACTTGACGTGAAAACCAACATTGCCCTAACCATTTTTGAACAGCTGACTGCGCTACTCGGATGGGTAAGAGAACGCAAGGTATATGCGACCGCAAAGCGTATTGTTGACCAGCTTTCCATCCGGACACCCAGTCTTGATCAAAAAGCCAAGAATCTTTCCGGCGGCAACCAGCAGAAATTAGTGGTTGGAAAGTGGCTGGCCAAGGATGCGGATATCCTCATTTTTGATGAACCCACACGGGGGATCGATGTGGGCGCCAAGCAGGAAATTTATTCCCTGCTGAATGATCTCGCCAGGCAGGGCAAATCCATTATCATGATCTCTTCCGAACTGCCGGAGATCCTGCGGATGAGCCACCGTGTCTTGGTTATGTGCGAGGGCCGGGTGACGGGGGAGCTGGATTACACAGAAGCCTCGCAGGAAAGCATCATGCAGCTGGCTACCATGCGGAATGGAAGGAATTCAAACAATCACAAAAGAAATGGATGAAATTGCCTATGAAATCTGAAACTGTCGCCCGGGAGAGAAGAACCAGCGCAGATACGATCCAGCGCCTGCTTGCGTTTGCTGCGCTGTTGATCCTTTTTGTCGGTTTTTCGCTTGCATCCCCCTACTTTTTTACCTTCAGCAATATTGTCGGTATTCTGGTTGCCACGGCGGTCAACGGTCTACTGGCAATTGGCGTGACATTTATTATCATCGCCGGCGGCATTGACCTGTCCGTTGGAACTGTTATGACGCTCTCATCCGTGATGAGCGCTGTTTTTATTAATTTCTGGGGACTGCCCATTCCGCTGGGAGCGCTGGCTGCCATATTAACCGGTACCTTCGCGGGTTTTCTGAATGGGCTGATGATTTCGAAGATGAAACTGCCCCCGTTTATTGCAACTCTAGGTATGCTGAATATCGCCAAAGGGCTTTCTTTGGTAATTACTGATCTTTCCCCCAGTTATTTTCCCCTTGAATCGGGATGGAAAGAAATTGCCATGGGGTCAATACTGGGTGTGGTCATTCCCGGTTTTGAAATTCCTAATGCTGTGTTGATTATGTTCGGCTGCGCCCTGCTGGCCGGGCTGATCCTGTCAAAAACGATAATCGGCCGCTACTGTTTTGCCATCGGCAGCAATGAGGAAGCAGCCCGCCTTTCCGGTGTCAACATCACTTTCTGGAAAACAGCTATCTATGCTCTCGGAGGATTTTTCACCGGCATCGCCGGCGTGGTCATTGCCGCACGGCTCAATTCTGCCCAGCCTGCCTTGGGGCAGGGGTATGAACTGGACGCGATAGCCGCCGCTGTAATTGGGGGTGTTTCCATGAATGGTGGCGAGGGAACAATGCTGGGCACTATCATTGGGGCATTCATCATCAGTACGCTGACAAACGGTCTCCGCATCCTCTCCGTACCCCAGGAATGGCAGATTGTTGTTACGGGTGTCATCATCATTTCCGCTGTCTACCTGGATATTTTGCGGCGTGGAAGGCAGTCATAAAATTAAGATTTTTGAGTAAAAGCATTTATATCTGTATGAACAGAACAAATTTAGAAAAGGAGGTGAAAAAATAGAGAGAATAACTAATCGTTTTCAAAGACAAACGTATCAGGAAATTTAAAAAAATGAGGAGAATAAAAATGAAATCCAAGAAACTGTTGATTACCATTCTGGGGCTGATTCTGGTTGCAGCATTGTTCGCATCCTGCGCGCCAGCCGCAGCACCCGAAGAGGCCGCTCCCGCTGAGGAAGAGGTAGTGGAAGAAGCACCTGCTGAAGAAGAAGCTGTGGAGGAAGAAGCGG
>CAYPPV010000142.1:0-3495 GCA_964412705.1 uncultured Pelolinea sp.
GCGCCCCGGCGCGGTTGATTTCCGCGACGCGGTCTTCGAGGTGAAATTCCATCATCGTGAAACGGTTGGAACGGAATGTGTTGGTCTCGATCACATCCACACCCGCATCCAGGAAGGATTTATGGACTGTCTCAACAGCCAGCGGCGAGGTCAAATTCAGGTAATCATTGCAGCCCATGTATTCGGTTCCGCCAAAATCGGATGTGGCCAGGCCAAGATGGTCCAGATTGGTGCCCATGGCGCCATCAAAGATCAGGATACGTTCACGCATCAAGTGTAAGTATTGGTTTTGTTGAGAGCCGTTCTTTTTCATATGCACATTCCGATAAAAAACCTCTCCTGAAAGAGAGGTTTTATTTTTCCTTCCTCATCTTTCAGAGCCATCGCTTTCTGGCGCTGCCGGAATTGGCACCAACGGAGACCCGCGGTTGCCGAGGTTTCAATGGGCCGTTCCCTCCACCTCTCTGGATGACTGATGATTATTTTCACAATCCTATCATAAGTTTCCTTTTTTAACGAATGCTAAATCTTTCACTTCATTGAGAAATTTGTATAAGAATCACCATTTTTTTGACTTTTGTTCCCAATTATGCTAATTTTAATCGGTATAAATAATATTTACTGAGTGAGTATATGATACGAGAGCGAATTGCAGACAATGTGTACTGGTTTCAAAGCGAAATTTACGCGCAGGTAACAGCCGGCGCCATCATCGGCTCTGAATGGGCTGTCCTTGTGGATACGCTAGCCGTACCCGAAGAAACGCTGGAGATGCGCGCATACATTGAAGAAAATTTGGGCCTGCGGGTGCGCTACATCATCAACACCATTTATCACGCCGACCATACATTTGGCAACAATTTTTTTCCGGGCGCGGTGGTTATCGGGCATACCCTTACCCGCCAGCTCATGTGGGAGCATAATTACGAGGCGCTTGAAAGCATAAGAAATCAGGATGCCAACTTTAAGCGGGTGCGGATTGTCCTGCCGGGTATCACCTTTGATTCGGGCACGCTGTCCATCCAAATCGGGAAGCGGCATATCAAGGTATTTCCGACACCGGGTTCCAGCCCTGACGGGATTTCCGTTTTGGTGAGGGAGGATCGGGTATTGTTTGCGGGGGATGCCTTCATGCCCCTTCCCCTCATTGTTGAAGGTGATGTGGAAGAGCTCAGCGAAACGATACGAAAAATCGGGAGAATGAGCCTGGAAAACATTGTGCAGGGCCATGGTGATGTCGTTCTGCGGGGGGAAATTGACCAGGCGGTGAAAAGCAACTTGGACTACCTGGGCGCGCTGAAAAAAGCTGCCAAGACGGCTGCGAAGAAGAAAGACCCTATGCCCATTCTGGAAGAGGCGACCGTGGAGGCATGCGGCAAGAGCCGCGTTTTGCTGGGAGGGCTGGTGACGGATCTCCACCAGCGGAATTTATCTGCGCTCTACCGCCGCGAAAAAGAAGCATTGGAATCGGAAAGTTAATCGTTCGGTTCCTTCGATTCCTTTTTCTCTTTAAATATTCTTGCGAGTAATCTGACGCGTCTTTCTGTCCCTTTTCTTATGCGTTCAAGGTTTGGCCGTAGGGCTATGAGGACTGCCAGGAGTGCCGAGAGACTGAAGGCGGCATATGCCCACGGATTCTTCCCGTTCAAGGCTCGAACGATGAAAAGGCCGCTTGCCGAAAGGGCAATGGATATGGTGGTGAGAGAGGCATACCCGATTAAGACATAAAAGAACACGGCCAGGGGGAGAATGATCATCCAGCTTCCGGCCCAGAGACCAATTGAAGCGCCCAGCGTAACCGCGCCTCCGGCTCCTCCAGTAAGCCGGATCTTTCCGCTATCGTCTTTATTTAACAGGAATATGGAATAATTATGCCCGATCACCGCTAAAAATCCGCTTATTGCGGCAATCCACTGCGTTCCGGAAGAGAACATGGTTCCTAACCATACGGACAGGGCCCCTTTGCCGATATCCATCAGCGCAGTAGCCAGGCCTGCCCATAAGCCCGCGGCCCGCATGGCATTTGTTCCTCCCGTACGGCCGCTTTCAATTCTCCGCACATCTTTACCTGATACCGCGCGAACGATGAGCAGGCCGGAGGGAATGGAGCCAATTAAATAAGCAAACGGAAGCGCGATCAATGAACTATTCATTACACTTATTAAACACAGGGAAGGGGCACAAGTTTCTGGTCAACCGAGCAGGATGCCCAACAACCAGAATACACCCGTCAGGACGACGGGTTCCAAATAGACGCGTTCTTGCGGATGTTCCACCAGGGAAGCGGCGATCCCCACCAACCCGTACGCGGGACCGAGAAGCAAGAGGCCAAAACGGATCGGAGAAAGCGGCCAGTAAAAGAGGGCGATGAGCACTTGGGCAAGAATCAGGGAAAGGACTGCCGCCCATTCAAAACGCCAGCGGCCGCCAAGGCGGAATTTAAGGATTCGCAGGCAGAAAAAGGCATAAGCGGGAGGGATGGTCAGGAGCATAAGGAATAGGCGTATATCTGCCATGCGCATAGCGATGGCGATGATCAGAAAAAGACTGTAGCTGACTGCGGAAAGAACCATCAGGGCCAGCGGGTAGCGAATATCGTTTTCATCCATGGAAATGTATTCAGCCACAAAGATCAGGACAACAAGCATACTCCCGAGCCCCATGATTACCCACCAGGAGGGACTGATTTCAATCAGGCCCAGCGGGAAGCCGATAGCGGCCGCGGTCAGAGCCGGTAGGAACAGATGCGGAAGGGTTGATTTTTCTTTTATTTGGGGATGATCCCGCAGCAGCCAATCCATCCCGGAAGCAGCCATAGCTGCTGTGAGCAGAGAAATCAGGTTGAAAAAATTGAGCTGGAAGGAGAACAGAAAACCGAATACGGAGAATCCGAATTGTCTAGCCGGTGCCCTTAAGAAGGGCAGCAGGGCATAGCTGATGACGATGCTGGCTGAAATCGTGCTCAAATGTCCCGGGTCTGGAAGATGGAGATGTTTGTCCACAGGCTGATTTTACCCCAGGGAAGTATGGCGAAAAAATAAAAATTACTCACATGGTAAAATAGTAAATCGTATGTTTGAAAGAAAAAATCAAGCTGGTATTCACCCTCCGCGAATGATTCGCTCCTTTGCCGAGGGTTTTCAATCCATCGCGAACAGAATTTATATCATCATTTTCCCGGTCCTGCTGGACCTGCTGCTCTGGTTTGGCCCGCTGGTGAGGGTTAGGGATGTTGTTCTTCCTTTTTATAACAGGGCTGCAGAAGCATCCACATCTTCATACGGCGAAGCCGGGGCAGCGATGATCACTGAATCCAGAGCAGTCTGGGAGGCGGTGCTTGAACGTTTTAATCTGCTGTCGCTATTGCGGACTTTCCCGGTAGGCATTCCGAGTCTACTGGCAGGCCGCGGGGTTACCGCGAATCCCTTGGGATTATCCGAAATTAGAAATATTTCTTCTCTAAACAGCGCGGTGAATATTTCTGTTGGGATGTTG
>CAYPPV010000143.1:0-3462 GCA_964412705.1 uncultured Pelolinea sp.
ATAACGACTCGAAAGTCGTTCTGGCGGCGGAGAACACGAGTAATGCCTTGTGGCAGCAAGTGGTCAGTGAATTCGACCGCGTCCTGACTGAAGCAGGAGTTGAAAGGATTCAAGCGCCAGATGTAGGCGATGTGGTTCCATCAGTAGAAACCGGAATTTTCGTGACCAATGACGGTACGCTTTCGGTGAATGTGCGTGAGAGGCCGGATGTGGATGCGGATATCGTCGCATCCCTGGGAGCTGGTATGCAGGCGGCAGCGCTCACCCGAACAGAGGATGCAGAATGGATTCAAATCAACCTGGACGGCGTGCTGGGGTGGGTCAGTGCGGAGACGGTATTAATCAGTGAACCCGTAGAAGATCTGCCGGTGTTGGAAGAAATACCTTAAGAAATAGACGTACCACAAAAATATTAAAAGCTGCGGCAGCAAACGCAGCTTTTCTTTTAAGGGGTTATTACTGGAAGTGTGTTAACCGGCGAAGATACATCCACTACATCCAGTGACACCCATCCTTCGATATCCTGGTAGCGGATGAGAATCCAGCTGCTGTCTTCAGATCGCGCAAAACCAACCGCATCGTTACCAGACACCAGCGAAGCGATGATGTCAGAATTTATGTCAGGGTGCTGACGGATGTTTACTGAAAAAGAGCCTGAATTGGAGACAGTGATCTCTTTTGGTTCTGGAGTCCGGGTTAGCTCCCCCGTAACCGGTATGGCGTCTGCAGGTTGGGTGGGTGTACGGAAAAATGTTGCTGTGGGTGCCGCTTTACCTGTTTTTTCCGCGGGTACGGCAACCAGTATGAGCCTGTGCGTATTTGAGCGTTCCGGCCAGCAGGTGATTAGGGTGATGCGCTCATCATTCGACCGCATCATCCAGCGCGCGTTTTCCAGTCGGACATCGAGCGGTTCGCCCTTCTCTGGCAGAATCATTTTATTCGCAACCAGGTAATCAAACCGCTTCCCACCTCCCAGCAGGATCACTTCATTGCCTACCTTGACGTCCACCAAGCGTCCGAAAACTTCCCCAAATGCGTTATGGTGGCCGCTGAGTACCGTATTGCCCGGGACGCCCAGTGTGGCCGAACCCGTGTGCCACCCAGCCGCGTAATCTTCAGGGACAAGGAACTGCGTGACATTTTCCCCATCCACTTCTACGTCCACGGATTCCGCCTCAACCACCGGCGCGTCCAGATTAATGACCGGGATAAGGATTCTTTCCGGGATAACGGGAGGGCCATCCGGGCTTCCCGCGCTGTCCCCTACCCCTCCTTCAGGAACAAGGATGGGGGCAAACCCCGCCTGGTCCACTGCGGAATCTCCGATGATGTCTTCGATGCTGGGAGGAAAAAAGAAGTCCCATAAATTGATCCCGGAAAATATCACCAGCGCCAGGCCTAGGATGATGAGCAGCCAGTCCCGGTTGGATTTGATAAATTGAAGGATATTTATATTAGAATTCATACTAATTACTTAAAAATGTTGTTAAAAGTATAATCTACAAAATAGAAGCTATGAATACTATGGAGAAAAAATGAGGTTAGGTACGCTTGAAATTATCGGCATCGTCGTCGTTGTTCTGCTCCTGTTTGGTCCTGGCCGGATTGCCAAGGTGGCAGGAGAGATGGGACGCGGGATTAAAGCATTCAAGGATGGATTAACAGGGAAGGAAAGTTCCGAAGAGGAAACTGATTCCAAAGAAAATAAGGACTGACCGCTTTACCCTTGTAGAAAAGAGCAAGATCTTATATGGAGTTTCTTGGTATCGGCCCGCTGGAGCTCATTTTTATTGGCATTATTGCTGTGATCGTATTAGGCCCGAAAGGCATGGTGAAAGCAGCAAAGGAGGCCGGCAAGGTTATCCGAAAAGTGGTGCGTTCCCCGGTCTGGCGGGATGTTGTGGATACATCCCGTGAAATCAGGGAATTTCCAAGGAAAATAGTCCGGGAAGCCGGGATTGAGAAGGACATTGATGACCTGCGCAAATCTACACGCGGTACGTTCGAAGAAATTGACCGCTTCCACCACGGTTCTGTAAATCCGGCGGATATTGAGCCAATAGAAGGTAAAGACCGGGAAAAGGGGGAAAGTGAAAGCTGATCCTCACAGTTCGAATTCGGAAACCCAAACTGATCAGGCCGTTATGACCTTCTGGGAGCATGTCGAAGAACTCCGCCGCCGGTTGCTTGTCGCGCTGGCTGCGCTTGCTTCCGCGACAGCCGTTAGTTTTGCATTTGCAGATGATGTCATATATCTGCTTGCGCTGCCAGCGGGATCCATCGATGCGCTGCAGTCCATTGAAGTGACGGAAAATATTGCGGTGTTCATGCGCGTAGCGCTTCTCTGCGGAGTGGGGATAGCCATGCCTGTCATTCTGTATGAACTGCTGGCGTTCATTCTCCCGGGCCTGAAACCGGAGGAGAAGAAATGGACAGCAGTTACGATCGTTTCAGGCACCATTCTTTTTTTGGCAGGGGCGGCTTTCGCTTATTTCATTATGCTGCCGGCATCAGTCAGTTTCTTATTGGAATTCCTCGCGGTGGAAACAAGACCCCGATTGTCATCGTATATTAATTTCATCACCAGCCTGATTTTCTGGATGGGGGCTGCATTTCAGTTTCCCATCCTGATTTTCGCCTTGGCAAAGTTGGGGGTTGTCTCGGTTGATGTATTGGCAAAGGGCTGGCGCCACAGCCTGGTGATTATAGCCGTGCTGGCTGCCATGATTACCCCCACGGTAGATCCGGTGAACATGGCACTGCTGATGGCACCGCTTTTTCTGCTTTATTTGTTGAGCGTCCTATTTGCTTTCCTCGCTGTCGGACGGAAGAAAAAATAAGTTTTGGAAAAACATTAATTGATTGAATAGGGAAAGGATTTTTTGATGGAAATTACAGAGAGACTGAGAGGAAAGATCAGGATCATGCAGCAGGATGAAATCAACGGGTTGAAGACCTACCGGAAGCTGGCCAAGATTATTAACGATGAACATAACCGGGATGTGCTGCTGCGCATAGCTGACGAAGAGCAGAAGCATTATGATATATGGAAAAAATACACAGGCGAAATCGTCAAGCCGAATCAATTCCGGGTCAACCTCTATTTCTGGCTTTCAAAAATTTTTGGCATCACTTTCGGCGTCCGACTGATGGAACTGGGCGAGGAAGCGGCCCAGGAAGCGTACAAGGAAATTCTGGATGAAATTCCGGAAGCCGCTGAGGTGCTGAGGGAGGAGGAAGAGCATGAAGATGAGTTGATGGAAATGCTGGATGAAGAGGCGCTGCGGTATGCGGGTTCGGTTGTTTTAGGGCTGAATGATGCGCTAGTTGAACTCACGGGCGCACTGGCAGGATTAACTTTTGCGTTCCAGAATACGCGCGTGATTGCTTTGGCGGGATTGATCACTGGCATTTCAGCATCCTTTTCCATGGCTGCCTCTGAATACTTGTCAACGAAATCAG
>CAYPPV010000144.1:0-3423 GCA_964412705.1 uncultured Pelolinea sp.
TCCGGTTTCGGTGATTTGATGGGCAAGTTTACCTCCTCGGCAGACTGGAAGCTCACGAACCTGATCTGGGGATCGGAATTAAATGAGAATATATACGCCCGCACGCTTGGCGCCGGGGAAAAAGCTCGGGAAAATGCGGATGGGATCGCCAGGCAGCAGCCCGGCGCGATGGAAGCCATGATGGAAGCCCATTTTGAAACGGGCATGTGCATGGCTGAGTTTGGCAGAAGCGACCCGGCTTCAGGAGGGGAGCACCATATTTCCCACATCTGGGAAATGATATTCCAGTGGGAGGAGAAGGAGGGTCTTTTCCACGGCAGCGCGGTGGGAGTTGCCTCCCTTATAGAAGCCGGTTGGTATGAGAAATTAAGAAAATTGTCAAAAACAGAAGCAGAAGAACACCTGGAAAGGGTGCCGGTCCCGACAGCAGATGTCCAAAAATTGCGAATTCGAAGCGCACTTCCGAAAATTGCGGAGGAATTGATTGCGTCTGAACCCTTTTATCTCCAGCTGGCCGATTCCAAAATTCATAAAAAGGTCTGCCTGAATATTCTGGACAAATGGGAGGAAATCCAGGAAGCGGCTTCTCATGTTCCGTCCCAGCATGAACTGCGGTTGCTGCTTGAGCAGGTGGGCGGTGCGGTTAGCGGTGAGGACCTGGGACTTACCGAAGAACAGGTGAAAATCGGTAAGGATTTCGGCCATTATCTGCGCGAAAGATTTTCCATAAATTTGTTGAGAAAACTGTTTGGTTGGTAAGCCTTCAAGGTTTCTTTTCAAAGGTCATTTGATTCATTGAACCCGAATTCACTATGGCTATAATTACGCCTGATGGATGAAAAAACACTCAGCACGCTTGAATATGGAAAGATCATCGATCGTCTTGCCAGTTTTGCGTCATTCAGTGCTTCCGCCGCCCTGCTCAGGGCTTTGAAACCTACCAATGATTACGATCTGGCCGCAGAGAGGCAGGCACGCACTACCGAAGCCCGCCGGCTTTTAAGCGAACATGCCCAGGTCAGCATTGGGGGCGCCAGGGATATCCGGTCCGCGGCAGAACGGGCTTCCCGCGCGGGTGTTCT
Organism: uncultured Pelolinea sp.; assembly: GCA_964412705.1. GTDB lineage: Bacteria > Chloroflexota > Anaerolineae > Anaerolineales > Anaerolineaceae > Pelolinea. Next base: position 1,083 of record CAYPPV010000144.1, read on the forward strand.
GGAACCGGAAGAGCTGATAGATATCCGTGCCACCCTCGTTTCTGCGCGCGATTTATTTCGGTTCTTTTCAAAGCTGAAGCTGGACCTGCCCCTGTTGAAATCAACTGCAGGTGAGCTTGCCCCACCTCCGGGTTTGATTGAGGCGATCGGGAGTGTCTTTTCAGAAAATGGAGAAATACTGGACAGCGCTTCCCCCCGGTTGGCTTCTCTGCGCTCTGAAGTAAAAAATGCCAATGAAAGGGTTACCAACCGCCTGGAGCGTTTCCTGAATGATTCCCGGAACGCAAAAATCATACAGGAACCAATCATTACCATGCGCGGCGGGCGCTATGTTGTACCAATTCGGGCGGAAGCCAGGGGAAGAATACGCTCTGTGGTTCAGGATCAATCCGCTTCCGGAGCAACGCTTTTCGTGGAACCTCTGGCTGTTGTGGAATTAAACAATAGCTGGCAGGAAGCCGTTCTGGCGGAAAAAGAGGAAGTGCGCCGCATCCTGACAGATCTTTCTGCCCGGGTTGGCGAAAACAAAACAGCTCTCCAGGATATTGTGCGGGCGCTGGCGCTGCTGGATTTTGCTTTTGCTTGCGCAAAATTTGCCGATGATCTGGATGCATCGGAACCAGTGCTGATCCCCAGGGTCCTCAGGGGCGGGAAAGAAAAGAATACGATTTTGAGATTCAAGAAGGCGCGCCACCCGTTGCTTAATCCCGAAACGGTTGTTCCGATAGATATAGAACTGTCAGGCGGAACCTATTCGCTTGTGATTACAGGGCCGAACACAGGCGGGAAGACAGTGGCTCTGAAAACCGCAGGACTGCTCGTCTTGATGTCGCAGTCCGGACTGCACATACCTGCGCAGTCTGGTTCGGAAACCGCTGTATTCCAGGATGTATTTGCAGATATTGGAGATGAACAGTCAATTGAACAATCCCTGTCCACCTTTAGCGCGCACATCAGCAATATCATGCGCATCTTGCCCAATGCAAATTCCCGGACCCTGGTTCTTCTGGATGAATTAGGCGCAGGGACAGATCCACAGGAGGGATCCGCACTGGCGAGGGCCATTCTGATGTATCTGGTCAGGAGGAATACACCCTGCCTGGTCGCCACCCATTATCCTGAATTAAAGGCTTTCGCATATATAACAGAAGGCGTGGTGAATGCCAGTGTGGAATTTGATACCCAGACTTTGCAGCCTACCTATTATCTTCGTATCGGCCTGCCCGGCCGTTCAAACGCGCTGGAGATTGCCAAACGCCTTGGAATGGCAGATGAGATTATCCAGGATGCGCGAAGTATGATCAGTCCGGAAGACCTGCAGGCGGACGATCTCCTGGAAGAAATAAACCGCCAGCTGGAAAAGGCGCGCAGTGAAAAAGTGACAGCAGAACAGATGCGGAAGGAAGCTGAAATTTTACGGAAGGACCTGGCGAACCGCTTGTCGGAAATTGACCAGGAACGCTTGGAGGTGCTCCGCACAGCCAGGGAGGAGGCGGGCAGGGAGTTGGAATCACTGCGGGAAGAGATTGGAGATCTGAGAAAGCAGGCGCAATTGGCAGAAGGCGCGGTAAAAGAGAAAAAAGAATTGCGCAAGCAGGTTAAAAAAATCGAAAAAGAACTCTCGGAACCGCTGGAATTTGAGAAAGCTTCTGTGATGAACCGCGCCCGCTGAAAATTGGTGACAGAATCTATTTGAGGGAACTGAAAACAGAAGGAGTTGTCACGGAAATGGGAGAAGATGAGGTGGAGGTACGTATCGGGAAAATGCGTGTGAAAGCGGATATTCATGATATTGAAAGGCCCGCAGCACCCCTCGCCCCGCTATCCGAGGGAAAAACCCGTCCAGCCAAACCAGTAGCCCCTCAACAGGAAATTTTCAGACCTTCACCTGGCCAGGAGGTTCACCTCCGCGGTCTGAGGGCGGATGACGCTATTTTGAAACTGGAGCAGTACCTGGAAGAAGCCTATGCTGCCGGACTGCCTTTCGTGAGAGTGGTGCATGGAAAAGGGACAGGGGCTTTGCGCCAGGCAGCCCGCCAGGTGCTGAATGATTCACCCTACGTGAGCAGATGGGAAGAAGCCCTTCAGCAGGAGGGGGGAGAAGGGGTGACGGTTGCCCATCTCAACAGCGGATAAAAAAAGACCGATAGTGGCTGACCTCGCGACACTATCAGTCTTTCGGCGCGGTTTCCCTTTTTCCGCGCAGCTATGTGCCTGTGTTGTTAATAATTCTCCCCGAATAAATATGAATGTATTTTACCCGATATAAGGTGAATTTTCAAGCCGAATGGTTGTGGGTGTTAACAAGTTTTATAAAGAGATAAACCTCGTTTTACTGCCA